>JAYVDE010000026.1:0-2935 GCA_043749575.1 Burkholderiaceae bacterium
TTCGGCGGTGCGGCGGGCGCCGGTGTCAGCACCTCGCCCAGCAGGTCGAGCAGCCGGGTGCGGGCACGTTGCGGGTGGCGCCGGTAGTAGGTGAGCACCAGGCCGATGATGAAACGCTCGTCGTCGTCCTGCGGCTGGCTGGGCGAGGGTGCCGGCTCGGCCGGGCCGGGCGTCGCGCCGAAAGGCATGCTGACGGCGTCACTGGATCCGCCGCTGCCACTGGAGCCACCTGAGCCACGGGCGCCCGCCGGGTGCGGCAAGTCCATCCAGCCCACCGGCTTGCGGCACAGTTGTTCGAACTGCCGCGCCAGCCGCTCGCCGATCTGGCGCGAGCGACCCTTGATCTGGCTCCAGTAACTGGGCTGGATCTGCAGCCGCTCGGCAAAACGGCGTTCCAGGCCACGCAGCGCGGCAGCGTCGGGTGTCTTGACGGCGGCTTGCACGAATTCGTCAAACAGCAGCAGCGCGTTGTCCAGGCGAGTGCGCGCCACATCGTGCTGTGGGTTCATGTCCGGATGATAAACGGTGCTTGCCCAGCGCGTGGCGGCCCGGTCTGCGCGGCCCGCTTCAGTCGCGCCAGAGCACGGCCGGGCCGATGTCGGCCAGCGTGGCGCAGCCGGTCAGCGCCATCGCGATCTCCAGTTCGTCGCGCAGCAGGCGCAGCGCCAGCGCCACGCCTTGCGCACCGCCGGCGGCCAACGCCATCACCGCCGGGCGGCCGATTAGCACGGCTTGCGCGCCCAGCGCCAGCGCTTTCAGCACATCGGTGCGGCGGCGGATGCCGCCGTCGACCAGCAGCGCCGGCGCTGGCCCGGGCCCGCCGGCCAGCGCCTGGGCGATGCGGGGCAGCGCGTCGGCGGTGGCCGGCGCGGTGCGCAGGTTGACCGCCGACACGCCGGGCGGCAGCACGAAGCCGGCACGGCGTTCGCGGTCGCGCGCGCCGTGCACTGGCGCATCGACGGTGAGCACCAGGGCCTCGAAACCGGCGGCCTCGGCGCGTTGCACCAAGTCGAGCGTGAAGCCGCGGTCGGGCTGCAGGTAAAGCTGGAACCACAGCGGGCCGCGGCTGGGCTCGGGCAGCACCAGCGCGGCCACGTCTTCGAGCCGCGTGCTGGCCTGCGCGCTGAGCACATAAGCGGCACCCTGCATCGCGGCGGCCAGCGCGCTGGCCCGTTCACCGTCGGGATGGAACAGCCGTTGAAACGCCACCGGCGCCAGCAGGATGGGGTGGGCCAGCGTGCGACCCAGCAGCGTGCAGCGGGTGTGGCCGCCACCCAGCGGGCGCAGCACCCGCGGCGCCAGGCGCAGGCGCTGCCGGGCTTGGCTGTTGTCGACCAGCGTGAGTTCGTCGGCCGCGCCGCCGGCCAGGTAAGCCCAGGCCCGGTCGTCCAGCCGCGCCCGGGCGCCGGCCTCGAAGTCGTGCAAGTTGATCGGCGTTGTCATGGCGCCGCCTCTGCACTTGGCGCCAGCGGGCCAGCGCCGCGCTGCGCGCCGCGGCAGGCGGCGGTGGCGCGGCCCGCCGCCCTCAGGTGTCGGCCCACCGCCGCAACAGGTTGTGGTACGTGCCGGTCAGGCTGACGGCCTCGGCCGATTCACCGTCGCGGCTGCGCAGGCGTATCAGGGCCCCGTCCATGTCAAACAGCAGCCGGCGTTGTTCGTCGTTGCGCACCAGGCTCTCGATCCAGAAGAAGCTGGCCAGCCGCTGGCCGCGGCTGACAGGGTCGACCCGGTGCACGCTGCTGCCGGGGTAGAGCACCGCGTCGCCGGCCGGCAACTTGATGCGCGGACAACCCAGACCAGCGCCAAGGCGGCTGTCGGTGATGACCAGTTCACCACCGTCGTATTCAGCGGTGCCGGTGGACGATGTCACGCCCGAGCAGGCCCAGGCGCTGGCCCAGTGCCTGCTGGGCGATTGGCGCGCGCCGGCCACCACGCCGCCCGCGCGGGTGGCGGCGGCGTCGGCGCCGATCGCCGCGCCGCTGGTACTGATCGACATGCCCGGCAGCGGCCAGAGCGGCGTGGCGGTGGCCGCACCCTACATCGGCAACAGCGCGGCCGAGGCATCAGGGCGTTATGCCGCCCTGGTGGCCAATGCGGTGCTGGGCGGCGGCTATTCGGCACGCCTGAACCAGGAGGTGCGCATCAAGCGCGGCTTGAGCTATGGGGCCGGCAGCAGCGTCGAGAGCCATGCCAGCGGTGGCCTGTTCACGGCCAGCGCCCAGACCCACCACCCCACGGCGGCCGAGGTGTTGCAGATTTTCAAGATCAAGCTCAGCCGCCTGGACGAGGCGGCGCCCGGCTGCTGCTGCGCACGCACACCGGCAGCGAAGGGCCAGGCTGGCGACCGGTTTTCGAGGCTCTGAACCTGCCGTGGGTAGCGCACGGAACCACCGATACCGACCATGCCTACCCGAGCGTGATGACGCTCGTGGCGTCCGCCCTGTGGCGTGCGCAAGGGGACGACACCAGCGCGGAGCTGCCGGATGATGCGTCGGCCGAAAGCGACGACCTGCCGGCGTGAGGGGTCACTGATTCAATAGGTTTTGTAGGACAGGAACTTGCCCGACATCACGATGTTGACGCGGTCGCCGTTCGGGTTGGGCTCGCGCTGCAAATCCATCTTGAAATCGATGGCACTCATGATGCCGTCGCCGAACTCTTCGTGGATCAGCGCCTTGAAGGTCGTGCCGTAGACGCTGACCAACTCATAGAACCGGTAGATCAGCGGATCGGTCGGTACGGCGGTCGGCAGTGAGCCCCGGTACGGCACCTCCTGCAGCCATTTTTCGGCATCGGCCGGGAGCTCGAAAATTCGGGCGATGACGCCGGCCTGTGCTGCGTTGAAAGTCATCTGGCCGAGACAACCCGCCGTGACCCACTCCTTGCTCATGCCCACTTCCCTGGCGACATCGTCCCATTTCAGGCCTTTCCTGAC
>JAYVDE010000027.1:0-8088 GCA_043749575.1 Burkholderiaceae bacterium
GCGCTGCTGGCGACCGAGGGCGTGACGCTGGAGATCACGCCCGACGGCATCCGCCGCTTGGCGCAAATCGCTTTTGACGTCAACGAACGCACCGAGAACATCGGCGCGCGGCGGCTGGCCACGGTGATGGAGCGGCTGCTCGACGAGGTGAGCTTCGACGCGCCTAACCGCAGCGGCCAAACCGTGAGCATCGACGCCGCGGCGGTTGACGCCAAGCTGGCCGAGCTGTCGCGCAACGAGGATTTGTCCCGCTACATCTTGTGAGTTAAAGCCCCTCGAAGCCCAGCGGGGCCAGCGCCGGGCCGCTCCCAAGCGGCCCCGCTTACCCCCTTGGGGGGTGGGCTGCGGTACCCCGCAGCCCGGGGGCTCCATGACCCAAGCGGCCCCGCTTACCCCCCTCGGGGGGTGGCCTGCGGTAACCCGCAGGCCGGGGGCTCCACTACAGCGCGAGCCGGTGCGATTGCATCGACAGCAGGCCGTCGAAGATCAGCGAGTCGACCAGCTCGTGCTCGATCGACAGCCAGGGCGCCACTTTCCAGGCCGCGCCGCCGGTCATCAGCGTGACCGGTGGCTCGCCGCAGCGGGCGCTGAGGTGGCGGTGCAAACGCTCCATTGCGCCGGTGATGGCATAGGTGCCGCCGCTGGTCAGGCCGTCGCTGGTGTTGGTGGGGAAGTCGACCACCTCGCCGGTGGGCACCCGCAGGCCGGCGGTGCCGCCCTCCAGCGCGCGCAGCATGATGCCGTGGCCCGGCAGGATCAGCCCGCCCAGGAACCGGCCCTCGGTGTCGAGCGCATCGACGGTGACCGCCGTGCCCACCATCACCACCAGCGCCGGCCGCGCCGGGCCGCGCGCCAGCACATGGTGGCGCGCGCCGATCTGGGCGACAAAACGGTCGGTGCCCAGCCGGCCGGGGTAGTCATAGCCGTTGGCCACGCCGGAACTGTGGGCCGAGCTGACGACCCAGCGCGGTTCCAGGTCCCACAGCTCCAGCTGCTCTTCGACCCGGCGGCGCACCGCGTCACCGGCCACGTTGCAGCCCAGTATCGAGCCCGGGGGTTTGAGCTGCTTCCACTCGGCGTCGGCCAGCGCGTCGATGTTTTCCAGGAACACCGCGCCGTGGGCCAGCACCACGGCGCCTGGCTGCGGCGAGGTGTAGAGCGCCCATTTCAGGCGGGTGTTGCCGATATCGATCGCGAAGAAGCTCATGGGGTGCCCTGCCCGCAGCAGGGCGCCGCGACCGGTTGTGAGGGTACGTGCTGGCCAGCCAGCACGCGGGGCATCCATCATAGAAGGCCGGCGGGCGGTGTGGCGGCCGTTGCTGCGGACCGGGTCGCGGATCGTGTGGTGGATGTTGCGGCGGATCTTGTGGCGCCCGCCGCGGCGGGCGCCGCGCCGCGCCACCGGTCGGGCATTCGGTACGATGGCGGTCCCCGCCGCGCCGTTCCTACCTATCCGATGCAAAACCTCAGCCCGGCCGAAGCCGCCGCCAGCCTGCCCGATGGCGCCACCGTGGTCAGCGCCGGCTTTGTCGGCGTGGGCCACGCCGAAGCGGTGACCCGCGCGATCGAGGCCCGCTTCCTGGCCACCGGCCAGCCGCGCGACCTGACCCTGGTCTACGCCGCCGGCCAGGGCGACCGGGGGCTGCGCGGCGTCAACCATTTCGGCCATGCCGGGCTGTTGAAGCGGGTGATCGGCGGCCACTGGATTTCGGCGCCGCGACTGGGTGCGTTGGTGCAGCAGAACGCGATCGAGGCCTGGAACCTGCCGCAAGGCGTGATCGCCCACCTCTACCGGGCGATTGCCGGTGGCAAGTCGGGCGTGGTGACGCGCATCGGCCTGCACACCTTCGTCGACCCGCGCCACGACGGCGGCAGGCTGACACCGCGCACGGCGCAGTCGGCGATCGAGCCCCGGGTGCAGCTGGTCACGCTGGGCGGTGAAGAGCAGCTGTTCTACCCGTCGCTGCCGATCGACGTCGCCTTGCTCCGCGCCACCACCGCGGACGAAAACGGCAACCTGGCCTGCGAGCACGAGCCTTTCCACCACGACATGCTGGCCATCGCGCAGGCGGCGCGCAACTCGGGCGGGCGGGTGATCGCCCAGGTCAAGCGCATCGTGCCAGCCGGCACGCTGGCGCCCAACGAGGTGCGCGTGCCCGGCATCCTGGTCGACGCGGTGGTGATCGCCGACGACCCGGCGGACCACACCATGACCTTCGGCAGCGACTTCGAGGCCAAGTACCGCAGCGCGCCGGCCAGCCGCCCGCCACGCGGCACGGCGGTGCTGGCCCCGCTGCCCTTGGACGTGCGCAAGATCGTGCAGCGCCGCGCGCTGCTGGAGTTGATGAAGCTAGTCCGACCGATCGTCAACCTGGGCGTGGGCATGCCCGCCGGCCTGGGCGCGGTGGCGCACGAAGAAGGCGTCGATGACTTCACGATGACGGTCGAGGCCGGCGCCGTGGGCGGTACGCCGGCCGACGGCCCGGCCTTCGGCGCCAGCGCCTGGCCCGAGGCGGTGATCGACCATGCCGCGATGTTCGACTTCTACGACGGTGGCGGGCTCGACATCGCCTTTCTGGGGCTGGCCGAGTTCGATCCGCTGGGCAACGTCAACGTCAGCCGGTTTGGCGACAAGGTCTCGGGCGTGGGCGGTTTCATCAACATCACCCAGAGCACGCAGCGGGTGGTGTTCATGGGCACGCTGACCGCCGACGGCCTGCAGGTGGCCACCGGCGACGGCCGGCTGCGCATCGTGCACGAGGGCCGGGTCAAGAAGCTGCTGCCCCACGTGGGCCACCTCAGCTTCAACGGGCCTTACGTGGCGTCGCTGGGCCGGGAGATCGTCTACCTGACCGAGCGGGCGGTGTTCCAACTGCGGGGTGGCCGGCTGGTGCTGACCGAGATCGCGCCCGGGCTCGACTTGCAGCGCGACGTGCTGGATGTGCTGGGCGCGCCGGTGGCCGTAGCCCATGACCTGGTGACGATGGACGCCCGCATCTTCACCGACGCACCGATGCACCGCTGATTCGCCGCATCCAGCACTGGCTGCCCCGATGCGCCGATGCCGCGATGCCGTGAGGCCCCGATGACGCGCGCCGAGGCCTTGCCGCCCAAGCGCTGACGAAGGAGACCGCATGACCCGCCCTGATCCGGCACCGCCACCGGCACCCGCGCCCCGCCATTTCTCGCTGATCCGTGGTTTCCAGCTGGCCGACTTCCTTACGCTCGGCAACGCAGCCTGCGGCGTGGCGTCGGTGCTGTTGGCGATGCAGTTTCTGGTCAGTGGCCAGGCCGGTCACTATTACTGGGCCGCAGCAATGGCGCCGCTGGCCGGCGCCTTCGACGTCGCCGACGGCCGGGTGGCGCGGGCCCGCCTGCAGCACTCGGCGCTGGGACGCGAGCTCGACTCGCTGGCCGACATCATCTCGTTCGGTGTCGGCCCGGTCGCGCTGGGTTTCGCCATCGGCCTGCGCGGCGGCTGGGATGCGCTGGTAATGGCCTATTTCGTCTGCTGTGGCGTCAGCCGGTTGGCGCGCTACAACGTCACCGCCGAATCGCTGTCGGCCGGCGCCGACAAGGTGGCTTACTTCGAAGGCACGCCCATCCCCACCAGCATCCTGATCACCGGCGCGCTGGCGGCCATCGCGGCGCTGAACGGCCTGGGCACGCCGCTGCCCGGCGGCGCGTGGACGCTGGGGCCCTGGCAATTGCACCCGCTGGTGGCGCTGTTTGCGCTGTCGGGCACGCTGATGATCAGCAAGACGCTGCGCATCCCGAAGTTCTGACGCAGCGCCAGCACCCGCCAGATCCCCGCCAGCGTCCGCCAGTGCCCGCCAGCCCTGCACTTGCCTGACGGACTGAAACAAGCTAGTCTCTTAGCCTGGTCTGGTCGCCAAGGATGGTGCTGAAATGAAGATGAACGTGCAAGAAGCCAAGGCCCAGCTGTCCAAGCTGGTGGACGCGGCCATGATGGGCGAGGAGGTCATCATCGCCAAGGCCGGCAAGCCCTGTGTGCGGCTGGTGCCGATGACGCTGCCGCCACGCCAGCCGGGCGCGGCCAAAGGCAAGGCGGTGCTGACGGCGGCCTTCTTCGAGCCGCTGCCCGACGACGAGCTGAAGGCCTGGGATGGTCACTGAAGTGCAGGCCAACGAGCCTGGCCTGCATGCCTCACGCGGCCGGCCCTTGCTGCTGGACACCCACGCCCTGCTCTGGTGGCTGCTCGACAGCCCCGAGCTCAGCAACACCGCCCGCCAGGCCATCGCCGCGCCGGATCAGCGGGTGCTGGTCAGCGCGGCCAGCGCCTGGGAATTGAGCACCAAGCTGCGCCTGGGCAAGCTGCCCGAGGCCGAAGACATCGTGGTCAACTTGGCCGCCTATCTGCGAAAGCAGCGATTCGAGGCCTTGGCCGTCGGGCTCGACCATGCGCTGGCCGCCGGCCGTTTGCCCGGCCCGCATCGCGACCCCTTCGACCGCATGCTGATGGCCCAGGCCCAGATCGAACGCGCCGACGTGGTGACGGTCGATCCGGTGTTCAGGGACTATGGGGTGGCGGTGGTTTGGTAATCCAGTCACCACGCAGCGTGGTTCGACGCTGGGGTCAATGCGGCGGCAGCAACGACTCATCGCCCAACAGCTGCAGGCAGCGCAGACACAGGCAGCCGCTGTAGCGCTGGCGCAGCGCCGCCTGGGTGGCGGCGGCTAGGGTGAGGCTGGTGCAGGGGCAAGGCGCGGCATCGTTCACACCGCAATGGAAGCCGCCGCCGCAACGTGGGCAGCGGTCGTCCTGCGTTGCAAGGCTCTGAACCAAAGGCGCGCTCATGCCGCGAACAAGCCCTTGTGCTGCTCGCGCAGCAGGTTTTTCTGCACCTTGCCCATCGTGTTGCGCGGCAGGTCGGCGACCACGAACAAGTGCTTGGGCACCTTGAAGTTGGCGATGCTGGCCTTGAGCTTGGTGATCATCGCTGCGCCATCCAACACCGCGCCCGGCTGGGCCACCACCACCGCCACCACGGACTCGCCGAAATCGGGGTGCGGCACGCCGATCACCGCCGATTCGGCCACGCCGGCCAAGTCGTTGATGAAGGCTTCGATCTCGGCCGGGTAGATGTTGTAGCCGCCGCTGATGATCAAGTCTTTGCTGCGGCCGACGATGGTGACGTAGCCGTCGGCCGCCACCTTGCCGACATCACCGGTTTTGAACCAGCCATCGGCGGTGAACTCCTCAAGCGTTTTCTCGGCCATCTGCCAGTAGCCGGCAAACACGTTCGGGCCCGTGACCTGAATGTGGCCGATAGCGCCGACCGCACAGTGCGCACCGTCGTCGTCCATCACCCGCAGGCCCACGCCGGGCAGCGCCGGGCCCACCGTGCCGCGTTGGCGTTGGCCGTCGGCGGCGCGGCCCGGGTTGCTGGTCAGCATCACCGTCTCGCTCATGCCGTAGCGCTCGAGCAGGGTGTGGCCGGTGCGGGCGATCCAGTCGTCGAAGGTCTCGACCAGCAAGGGCGCCGAGCCGCTGATGAACAAGCGCATGTGGCGCACTGCATGCTGTGTCAGCGACGGCTCGGCCAGCATGCGCACGTACAAGGTGGGCACGCCCATCATCACCGTGGCCTCGGCCATGCGGGCGATGGTGGCCTTGGGGTCGAATTTGCCGAACCAGATCATCTTGCTGCCGTTGAGCAGCGCGCCGTGCGACGCCACGAACAGGCCGTGCACATGGAAAATCGGCAGCGCGTGGATCAGCACGTCGCCGGGCTGCCAGTCCCAGTAGTCCTTCAGCGTCTGCGCGTTGCTCAGCAGATTGCCGTGCGTCAGCATCGCGCCCTTGCTGCGCCCGGTGGTGCCGCTGGTGTAGAGGATGGCGGCCAGCTCGTCGGCGCGCTTGACTGCCGGCGGGTGCTGGTCGCTGTGGTGGGCGGCACGGTCGAGCAGCGTGCCGTCCCGTGCTTCACCCAAGGTGTAGACATGGCCGGTGCCGGCGCTGAAAGCGATGCGGCTGACCCAGGCGAAGTTTTTTGGCGTGCAGACCACCACCGCAGGCGCGGCGTTGGCGATGAAGTAGGCGATCTCGGCGGCCTGGTAGGCGGTGTTCAGCGGCAGGAAAACATAACCCGCGCGCAGCACGGCCAGGTAGAGCATCAGCGCCTCAACGCTTTTTTCGGTCTGCACCGCCACCCGGCTGCCGGCCGGCAAATCGAGCGAGGCCAGCAGGTTGGCCAGCATCGCGCTGCCGCGGTCCAGGTCGGCCCAGCTGTAGCGGGCGCCGGCCACGGGGCCGTCGGCCACTTCGATGGCGGTGCTGTCCAGGTCGGCGGGGAAGCCGGCACGCAGCGCGGCAAAGAGGTTGTGGTTGATCGTGCTCATGTGATTTTCTCCAAACCAGTGGCGGTGCCCTGGGGGAGCGCCGCAGGCGCTTCGGGGGGCTCAGTCCAGTTTTGCGCCCGAGGTTTTCACCACCTCGGCCCAGCGCTTGATCTCGCTGCCGACGAAGCGGCCGAAATCAGGCCCCCACACATTGGGCGGATTGGCGCCCAGGCCGGCCCAGCTGGCTTTCAGTTCGTCGCTGCCCAGCGCCTTCTTGAGCTCGGCGGTCATTGCGTCAACGGCGGCTTGCGGCGTTCCCTTGGGCGCCCATAGGCCGTACCAGGTGGCCACCTGGTAGCTGGGCACACCGCCTTCGATCGAGGTCGGCACATCGGGAAAGCCCGGCGCGCGCTTCTCGGACGCCACCGCCAGCGCCTTGATGCGGCCATTTTTGATGTGGGTGGCCGACGAGGCCAGGCCGTCGAACATCAGGTCGACCTGGCCGGCGATCAGGTCTTGCAGCGCCGGGCCGGCGCCGCGGTAGGGAATGTGGGTGATGAAAGTCTTGGTCTGCAGCTTGAACAGTTCACCGGCCAGGTGGTGCGAGGTGCCGTTGCCGGCCGAGGCGTAGTTCAGCTTGGCCGGGTTCTTGCGCAGGTACTCGAGCAAGCCCTTCAGATCAGTGACCGGCACCCGCTGCGGGTTGATCACGATGACCTGCGGCACGCTGGAGATCAAGCCCACCGGAATGAAATCGCTCTCAATGTGATAGTCGAGCTTGGGGTACATCGCCGGCGCGATCGCGTGGTGTACCGCGCCCATGAAGAAGGTGTAGCCGTCGGGCGCCGCGCGCGCCGCCAGCGTGGCGCCCAGCGTGCCGCCCGCGCCGCCCCTGTTGTCGATGACAAACTGCTTGCCGGTGTTTTTGCTCAGGGTCGCAAACAGCGGCCGGGCAAAGGCGTCGGTGCCGCCACCGGCCGGAAAGGGCACGACGATGGTCACCGGCTTGGTCGGCCAGGCCTGGGCCCAGGCGTTGCCCAGCGGGGCGGCGGCCAGCAGCGTGGCACTGGCGGCCAGCACCAGGCGGCGCGAGGGGCGGCGCGCAGCGGGGCCACGCAGGTCGGAACGGGTCATCTTGTCTCCTTGTTTTGGCGCGCCGGTCGGTTGGCCCCTATTGGGCTCAGAGCAGGGCGGAAAGGGCGCGGGAATGTACCACCCGGCCCTGCACAAAACGGTCGTGGCTGGTTTCGATGCGCGACAGGTCGTAGAGGTAGTTGACCATCAGGCCGGCAGCCTGCTTCAGCCCCTTGGCCGACAAGTTGGCCTGGGCGTTCAGCCGCTCCAGCCGGGCGCCGTTGTCCAGGTGGAAGCGGCCCACCGGGTCGCCACCAGGGCCGGGCGTGCGGTGCACCAGGTACAGCGCGGCCAGCCGCCACAGCGCGTGGTGTGCGGCCGACGGCAACGCGGCCAGCGTGCCGGCATGGGCCAGCGCGGCCAGCGCGGCCAGGTCGTCGCCGGCGGCGTCGCGCAGTGTGGTCAGCGCCTGCAGCGCGCGCTCGGTGGCGGCCGCGGGCAAGCCGGCCAGCGCACTGGCCAGCGAACTTGCCACGCTGGCGGGGTCGAGCGCCGCGTGGCTCAACTTCTGCAGCCAGGCCATCAGCCCGGGGATCGGCGACAGCGTGCAGAAGGTCTTGAGCTGCGGCAGCTCGCGCTTCAACTGGTCGGCCACCCGCTTGATCAGGAAGTTGCCCAGCGACACACCGCGCAGCCCCGGCTGGCAGTTG
>JAYVDE010000028.1:0-2931 GCA_043749575.1 Burkholderiaceae bacterium
CCGCGCTGCCGCCGCCCTTGAGAGCGCGGTGCACGAGCGCGTTGCCCGACAGGTGATGCCAGTCTTCCGGCACCCGCTGGCCGTTGGCTCCGGCGCTCCCCCCCAGGGGGGGCGAGCCCGCACCGAGCGAGCGCCTGCGCGCTCGCGAGTGGCGGGCGTTGGCCAACCGGCCTGCAAGCCGGTTGGCGCCGGCCGTTGGCTTGTGGCCTCTGGACACAAGCGGCCCGGCGACGGCTGAGTTCTCAGCCCCAGGTCGCTTCGCTCCTGCCCCCCGAGTCCGCAGCGCCGAGCCGCCGCGTCAGCGGTACAGCGTCTGCGCCAGCACCCAGGCCTGCTCGGCCAGCGGCTTGGCGCGTTGGCCGGCCACCATCGCCGCCGCGTTGGACGCGTTGCCCTGCAGCGCCCGGCCCAAAATGCCCTGCAGGATGCCGGCCAGCCGGAACATGTTGAAGACGATGTAATAGCCCCAGGTGTTGGGGTCGATCTGCCGGCCCGTCTGGCCGGCGCGCTGCAAATAGGTCTGCAGATAGGCCGGCTCGCCCGGGATGCCCAGGGCCGCCAGATCGGCGCCGCCCAGGCCGCGGGTGTTGGCGCCGTTGGTCATGTGCCAGGTCATGCAGTGGTAGGCAAAATCGACCAGCGGGTCGCCCAGCGTGGCCAGTTCCCAATCCAGCACGGCCAGGATGCGCGGCTCGGTGGGGTGGAACATCACGTTGTCGAGCCGGTAGTCGCCATGCACGATGCGGGTCTCGCCCTCGGCCGGCCGGTGCTGCGGCAGCCAATCGATCAGCGCCTCCATCGCCGGGATCTTTTCGGTCTCGGCGGCGCGGTACTGCTGGGTCCAGCGCTTGATCTGGCGCTCGAGATAACCACCGACCTTGCCGTAGCCGGCCAGGCCGACGGCCATCGGGTCGACCCGGTGCAGCGCGGCGATCACCCGGTTCAGCTCGTCGTAGATCGCACTGCGTTCGGCGGGCGTCATGCCCGGCAGCGTCGGGTCCCACAGCACGCGGCCCTCGACACAGTCCATCACGTAGAACGCGGTGCCGATCACCGCCGGGTCTTCACACAGCACGTGCGGGCGGGCCACCGGCACCTCGGTGCCATGCAGCGCGCTGATGACGCGGAACTCGCGGTCTACCGCATGCGCCGACTGCAGCAGCACACCCGGCGGCTTGCGGCGCATCACGTAGCGCTGGCCGTCCGCGGCGGTCAGCCGGAAGGTCGGGTTCGACTGGCCGCCCTTGAACTGCTCAAACTGCAGCGGCCCCGCCGCCAGCGCCGGCATGTGGCCATGCAGATAGGCCGTCAGCTGGTCGACATCGAAGGCGTGTTGCGGCGCCACCGGCCGGGTGCCGGTGAACTGGGTGTACTTGTCGCCCTCGGCGGCTGCCGTGGTGTCGCCCTCGGCGGTGGCGGGATTGGCGGCGGGTTGTTCTGACATCGTGTCGCTCCTGGTTCAGGTAAATCTCGTGCGGTGGCTTCACGCCACCGCGCTGTTGCTGCACAGACCCAGCAGCATCGGCCGGGCCAGCAAGTTGTCGAGCCGCAGCGGGCCTTCGCCCGGCAGCCAGTGTTCGGCCTCGGCCAGCGCATTGATCAGGCCGTTGACCATCTGCGCGGCCACGGCCGGGTCGAGCAGGCGCAGGCTGCCATCGACCATGCCGTCCACGATCATCGCCGCGTAGCGTTCGCCCAAGCGGTTCATGGCGTTGAGTTTCTGCCAACGCAGCTCGCCCGGCAACTCGGTCCAGGCGGTCAAGCGCAGCAGCGGGCCCTGCACCGAGGTCTGCAGCCGCAGCAGCGGCACGGTGGCCGCCAGCAGCCGCTGCCAGCCACTGCCGGGCTGGGCCAACGCCGCCAGCTGCGCGCCGCGGATCAACGCAAAGCTGCGCTCGAAGCAGTCGTCGATCAGCGTGTGCTTGGTGTCGTGGTGGTGGTAAAAAGAACCTTTGGTCAGTGCCAGCGTGGCGGCGATGCGCTCGACCGACGCCCCGCCCACGCCATGGTCGTTGACCAGCCGGGTGGCGGTGCGCAGATAGGCCTCGCGCAACTCGTCAGCCTGGGCCAGCGGCGGTACCGGGTCGACCGGGTCGGGCCAGGTGGTGTCGGCGGGCCAGCGCTGGCCGGGTGCGGCCAGGCCGTTCAGCAGCACGTCGACCATCGCCTGGGCCACCCGCGGGTAGTCGTCGGGCTCGTAGCGGCCCAGCCAGGCGCGCGACCACAGCAGTTGCGACAACAGCAGATGGCCGCGTGCGTTGAGCGTGCGGCGGGCCTCAGCGTCGGTGGGCGGTGGTGCATTGGCGCCCCACTGGGCCTCGTGCAGCAGCCGGCGCAACCGCCGGAACATGTCGACATAGGCTGCGAACACCGGCCCGGCCTGCGGCTGCGGCAGCGCGCGCATGTCGCCGAAAAAGACCAGCGCTGGCCGCCGTTGTTCGGCAATGGCGGCCATCATGCCGACGAAGCCGTGCACCAGCGCGCGCACCCGGCCGGGCAGGTCGCCGGCAGGCGCCAGTGCCGCGGCGTCGGCCACCACGCCATCCACCGCCTCGATGCTGCGCACCAGGCAGGCGCAGACCAGGTCTTCTTTCTTGCGGTAGTAGTAGGTCAGGCTGTTGGTGGCCAGGCCCACGCTGGCGGCCACTTCGGCCAGCGTGCCGTTCTTGATGCCGCGGCGGTTGAACTGCCGCGCCGCGCCGTCGAGGATCAGCTCGCGCTTCTCGGCGAAACGCAGCGTGGCCCGCGGTTCGCGGCTCACGGGCTGGCCGGCGTGCTGCGCACTGCGGTGCGAGCCCCTTCGGGCGGCCGCGCGCGGCTCATGCCTTGGGCACCAGGCGGTCGAGCAACTCGGCAAACGCCAGCGGCTGGTCGACCATCACGTGGTGGTCGGCATCGGCCACTTCGAGCACCGGTGTGCCGGGCGGGGCC
>JAYVDE010000029.1:0-8073 GCA_043749575.1 Burkholderiaceae bacterium
GTCTTCGGGCAGGACGAGATCGTGCTGCAGCGCGGTGCTGAAGCGCTCGACCTCGTCGTCGATGCCCGACTCGACCAGCATCTGCCGGTAGGCGTCGGCGGCCAGGCTCTCGCGGCTGGCGATGAAGCGTGTGCCCATCATGCCCAGGTCACAGCCCAGCACCTGCGCGGCGCGCAGCGCGACGCCGTCGGTCATGCCGCCGGCCATCACCAGCGGACCGTCGTACTCGGCGCGCAGCGCACGGACGAAGGCAAACGGGTTCAGCCAGCCGGTCTGGCCACCGGCGCCAGCGGTCAGCAGCACCAGGCCGTCGGCACCGGCGGCGATGGCCTTGCGCGCATGGGTCAGCGTGGCCACGTCGGCCAGCACCAGGCAGCCGATGGCATGCAGGGCGTCGATCACCGGGGCCGGCGAGCCGACGCTGGCGATCACCAGTTCGACCCGGTGCTCGACCAGGCAGGCCACGTCCTCGGCCAGCCGGGGCGAACGCATGATCAGGTTGGTGCAGAACGGCGCGGCTTCCTCGGGCGCGGCGAACAGCCGGGCCTCGATCTCGGTGAGCCACTGGTCGAGCTGCTCGGGGCTGCGCGCGTTGATGGTGGGAAACGCGCCGATCACGCCGTTGCGGCAGGCCGCGACCACCAGGTCGACGCCCGAGACATTGAGCATCGGCGCTGAGATCAGCGGCAGCCGCAGGCGGCGGGTCAGGCGGTCGGGCAAGCGGGGTGGGGATGTGTTCATGACTAGTTCACGTTGCGGCTGCGGCCAGCCCAGAACGGCGCCCGCAACTCGACTTTCTGGATCTTGCCGGCGGCGGTGATCGGCAGCGCGGCGCGAAACTCAACGCTGCGCGGGCATTTGTAGCCGGCGATCTGGCCGCGGCAGTGGGCGACCAGTGCGTCGGCCGTCAGCGCCTGGCCGGGGCGCAGCACCACCACCGCATGCACCCGCTCGCCCCAGCGCTCGTCGGGCACGCCGATCACCGCGGCCAGGCTGACCTGCGGCAGCTGGCTGATGGCGTTTTCGACCTCGGCCGAATAGACGTTTTCGCCGCCGCTGACGATCATGTCCTTGATGCGGTCGACGACGTAGAGGTAGCCGTCGGCATCCATGCGGCCGCCGTCGCCGGTGTGCATCCAGCCGCCGCGCAGCGCCTGCGCCGTCTGCTCGGGCTGGGCCCAGTAGCCCTGCATCACCATCGGGCCGCGCGCGACGATCTCGCCGACCGTGCCGTGCGGCACTGGCCGGTCATCGGCGTCAACGATGCGCAGCTCGGCGATGGCCACCGGCCGGCCGACCGAGCGCAGGCGCGCTGCCGGCTGGCCGGGGGCGTGGCACCAGGCCGGCAACGCGGTGACCACCGGCGACAGCTCGGTCATGCCGTAGAGCTGGCAGAAGCCGGCGCCCGGCAGCGCGGCCTGGGCGGCGGCCAGCAGCGCCTCGTCGATCGGCGCGGCGCCATACAGCACCAACTGCAGGCAGCTGGTGTCGAAATCGGCGAAGCGCGGGTGCTCGACCAGGCGCTTGAGCATGGTCGGCACCAGGAAGGTCTCGGTGCCGCGCTCGTCGGCGATGGCGCGCAGCACCGCCAGTTCGTCAAACGCCGGCAAGATGACCTGGCGGCTGAGCCGCTGGATCAACTGCAGCGCCAGCGCCATGCCGCCGACATGGAACATCGGCGCGCAGTTGATGCCCACCGACTGACCAGGGAGCCCCCCAGGCCGCCTGCCGGTAGGGGGAGTTGGTCGACTTGGGGCGGCCCGGCGTCGACCGGCCGCTGCGCCGCCAGGTTGGCGCACAACACGTTGATATACAGGTTGGCGTGGCTCAGCATCACGCCCTTGGGCCGGCCGGTGGTGCCGCCGGTGTACATCACCGCGGCCAGGTCGTTGCCGCTGCGCAGCGCATCGGCCACCGGCACGGCACGCGCCACCAGGGCCGGGCCGTCCAGCAGGCCGGCGGGGGCGGGGCCGTTGCCCCAGTGCAGCAGCGTGGCCAGGCACTTGCTCAGCGACCGCAGGCCGGCGGTGGCGGCATGGAAATGCTCGTCGACCAGCAGCAGCCTGGTGTCGCAGTCGTCCAGCGAGTAGGCGATTTCTTTCGCGCTCCAGCGGATGTTGACCGGGTTGATCACCGCGCCGGCCCACCAGCTGGCGTAGAGGCAGACCAGGTAGTGGTCGCTGTTGAGCCCCAGCATGCCGACCCGGTCGCCGGCTTGCACGCCGTGGGCTTGCAGCACCACGGCCAGCCGGGCGACGCGGTCGACGAAGCCCGTCCAGTCGGTGCGGCGGCCCGCGCAGACCATCGCCTCGGCCTGCGGCCGTTCGATCAGCGCCTTGTGCAGCGGCTGGGTCAAATTCATCGGATCAGCCGACCACCGCCGACGCGCCGCCGTCCACCGCCAGCAGCTGCCCGGTGATGTGCTTGCCGGCGTCGCTGGCGAACAGCAGCACGGCGCCCTTCAGGCCTTCGTCGTCGCCCAGCCGGCGCAGCGGCAGCGCGGCGGCGATGCGCGCACCGGTGTCGCCGCTGACCAGGTGTTTGGCCATGCGGCTGGGGAACACGCCCGGCAGGATGGCGTTGACGGTGATGTCGTGGCGGCCCCATTCGCAGGCCAGCGCACGGGTCAGCGAGGCCACCGCGCCCTTGCTGGCGTGGTAGGCGGCGGCCTGCATCTCCAGGCTGCCGCCCAGCGCGGCGATGGAGGCGGTGTTGACGATGCGGCCGTATGACCGCGGGATCATGCTGCGCTTGGCGATCTCGCGGCTCAGCAAGAACAGGCCGCGCACGTTGAGGTCCATCACCTTGTCCCAGGCGGCGGTGGGGTGGTCTTCGGCCGGTGCGCCCCAGGTCGTGCCGGCGTTGTTGACCAGGATGTCGACATGGCCCAGCGTGGCCATCGCGGCGTCGGCCAGGGCCAGCGCACCGGCCTCGTCGCCAGCGTCGGCGACCACCCAATCGGCGCTGATGCCTTGCTCGCGCAGCCGGGCCACCGCGTGGGTCAGCTCGTCGGCCTTGCGGGCGCTGATCAGCAGCCGGGCGCCGGCCTCGCCCAGCGCCTGCGCCATCTGGAAGCCCAAGCCGCGTGAGCCGCCGGTGACCAGCGCGGTGCGCCCGCTGAGATCGTGCAGTTGCTGGATGGTGCGGGTGACGGGCATGCGGTGGGCTCCTGGGCAGTCAGATGGGGCGCATCGTAGGCAGCGCGCCCATCCGCGCTCAATCGTCGCTTCGGACGATGTTGGCGCGGTGTGGCGCTGCCCATCACCCGGCGATGTCGATGCCCGCCATCGTGCTGAAGACCGCGCCGGAGGATTTCAACCCGGTCTCGCCGTGGCGGCTGACCCCGTTTGCCGGCAGCTGGCGCGAGCCCTTCGGCCCGATCATCGATCGAGGGGTCAAGGTCAGACCAAGGCCAGGGTGAAGCCGGCCGCGGCCGCCACGTGGCTGGCCTGTGCGTGGAAGGCGTCGGCATCGAAGCCCGTGGCCACGCGGGCGACAGGGCGGGCGGCCCGGGCCACCCGCGCGGGCTTCAGCAGCAGCTTGAAGGGTTCGGCCAGCCCGCAGCATAGTCAGCCGCAGAATGCACAAAACAAGTGCATAACGCACGGAATTGGAGCGGTCGCGTGACGCAGGGCTCGGCGGCTGCGGCTGCTGCGCGCCAATAAAGTGCACCAAGCTGGCACATTTTTTGCTTGTTTTGGTGCCATTCAATCCTGCGTTGGTGCAAAAAACACCCAAAACGCAGCGATCACCCCCCCCCAGAGGAGACACGACCCCATGGACTCGATCAAGCAGGGCAGCGACGCCTTGTTCATTTTGCTGGGCGCCATCATGGTGCTCGCGATGCACGCCGGCTTTGCCTTTCTGGAGCTGGGCACGGTGCGCAAGAAAAACCAGGTCAACGCGCTGGTGAAGATCCTGGTCGACTTCGCGGTCTCGACCATCGCCTACTTCTTTGTCGGTTATGCGGTGGCCTATGGCACCAGCTTCTTCGTCGGCGCCGAAACGCTGGCGGCGAAAAACGGCTACGAACTGGTCAAGTTCTTCTTCCTGCTGACCTTCGCCGCGGCGATTCCGGCCATCGTTTCGGGCGGGATCGCCGAGCGGGCCCGCTTCGGCCCGCAGCTGATCGCCACCGCGGTGCTGGTCGGGCTGATCTACCCGGTGTTCGAGGGCATTGCCTGGAACCAGCGCTTTGGCATCCAGGGCTGGATCAAGGCCAGCACCGGTGCCGAGTTCCACGACTTCGCCGGCAGTGTGGTGGTGCATGCGGTGGGCGGCTGGATCGGCCTGGTCGCGGTGCTGCTGCTGGGCGCACGCGCCGGCCGCTACCGCAAAGACGGTGTGATCAGCGCGCACCCGCCGTCATCGATCCCGTTCCTGGCGCTGGGCGCGTGGATCCTGGCGGTGGGCTGGTTCGGCTTCAACGTGATGAGCGCGCAGACGATCGACAAGATCTCGGGCCTGGTGGCGGTGAACTCGCTGATGGCGATGGTCGGCGGCACCTTGGTGGCGGTGCTGATGGGCAAAAACGACCCCGGCTTCACCTACAACGGCCCGCTGGCCGGGTTGGTGGCGGTGTGCGCCGGCTCGGACGTGATGCACCCGGTGGGCGCGCTGCTGACCGGCGGCATCGCCGGGGCGGTGTTCGTCTCGATGTTCACGCTGACGCAGAACAAATGGAAGATCGACGATGTGCTGGGCGTCTGGCCCTTGCACGGCCTGTGCGGCGTCTGGGGCGGCCTGGCCTGCGGCATTTTCGGCCAAAGCGCGCTGGGCGGCCTGGGCGGCGTCAGCTTCGCCGCGCAGCTGATCGGCACCGGGCTGGGCGTGGCCTGGGCACTGGCCGGTGGCTTTGTGGTCTACGGGCTGTTGAAGCTGACGATGGGCCTGCGGCTGAGCGCCGAGGAAGAGTACGACGGCGCCGACCTGGCGATCCACAAGATCGGCTCGACGCCTGATCGCGAGGTCAGTTGGTAGCCACGCCGGCAGCGGCTGCATAGCCGCCACCGGCGGCCATGACGCCAGTGGCCTCACTTGTTGAAGGTGAGCACCTCGTTGGGCAGCACCTGCACCCGAGCCAGGCACTGGCCGTTGGGTTCGGAGAACTTGTTCAGGTCGCCCATGTCGCAGCGGTCACCACCGCGCACCTGCAGCCTGGCGATGTCCTGGCAGGCGATGCCCGTCAACCGCAGCTCGCGCCGGTAGACGTCGCCGGGCTTGACAGGGCCGAAACCCAGCCCCACCGAGGTGTAGACGATGCCGTTGGCGCGCAGCGCGCTGAACTCGAACACCAGGCTGCGAATTTCATAGGGCAGCTTGTTGCGCAGCGCCAGTGAAAAGCTGCAGCCACCAGGGCTGTCGGCGCGCTGCAGCATTTGCAGCTCGGCCAGGTCCTTGGCGCTGACGGTGCTCGTGCCGGCGGCTGCGGTGGCGGCTGAGTCGTCGGCGTCGAGGTGGCGCCAAGTGCCGTTGTCTTTGAGAAGAATTCGCTTGCCGTCGGGGCCGCGCACTTCGAAGTCCGCCCAGGCCGGCTGCTGGGCGGCGATGCAGAGCCCCAGCGGGAGAACGACAAACCTGAAGAGTCGGGCAATGGTCATGGGTCACCTTGGTCGCAGAAGCGGCTATTTTCGGCGAGGCTCATGGCACCGCGCCGGACTTCGATCACGCCTGACGCGAACGCTGGTCAACAGCGGTGCTGTCGGTCGGTCGGTCGGCCTGTTGGCTCGACGGTCCGCCCAGGCTCGTGGCGCATATCGCCGGGGTGAACGTCCCCTTGGGGGCCGGAGCGCAGCGACGTGGCGGCGAGGAATTCAGCGCAAGCGGATCGGCAGCGCCGAGAAGCCGCGAAAGCGCAGCCGCTGGTCGCGCACCGGCGGGCCGGCCAGGTCCAGCGCCGGGTAGCGCCGCGCCAGTGCGCCCAGCGCGATGCGGGCCTCCAGCCGGGCCACGTTGAGCCCCGCGCAGGCATGGGCGCCGTGGCCGAAAGCCAGGTGCGGGTTGGGCTTGCGGGCCAGGTCGAGCTGCTCGGGTTGATCAAACACCGCCGGGTCGTGGTTGGCCGCACCAACCTCCAGCGTGAGGAAGTCGCCCGCCGCCAAGCTGTGATCACGCAGGCGCAGCGGTGCGTCGAGCTGGCGATTGTTCAGCTGCAGCGGGCTCTCAAAGCGCAGCAGCTCCTCGACCGCGGTGGTGATCAGCGCCGGCTCGGCCACCAGCCGGTCCCAGGCCTGGCGCTGGCTCAGCAGCGCGTGCACGCCGTTGCCGATCAGGTTGGTGGTGGTCTCGTGGCCGGCGTTGAGCAGGAAGATGCAGTTGTGCAGCAACTCGGGCTCGCTCAGCCGCTGGCCATTCACTTCGCCCTGGATCAAGCGTGTCAGCACGTCGGCGTCGGGGTCGCCGGGGTGGGCACGGCGCTGGGCGACCAGGCTGCGCAGCGCGTCGCAGAACGCAGTCACCGCCGCATGGCCGCGGGCCAGCACCGCAGCCGATGGCGCGGGCTCCAGCGCCGACAAGATGGCCAGCGACCAGCCGCGCAGCGGTGCGCGGTCGGCGGCGGGCACGTCCAGCAGGTTGCCGATCACCTCGACCGGTATCTCGGCGGCAAAGTGGCCGACTAGGTCGGGCGCCGGTTGATCGGCAAGGCGGTCGAGCAGCCGCTCGACCAGCGCGCTGACACTGGCCGCCATGCGCGTGAAGGCGCGCTGGTTCAGCGCCCCCAGCAGCAGCCGGCGCACGCGGCTGTGCAGCGGCGCGTCGTTGAACACCAGGCTGGTGGTGTGGTGCTCGAACAGCGGTGTGCTGACGCCGAACTTCGGCCCGAACTCGCGCCGCTTGTCCGACCGGGCCTGCGGCGCGCGGTAGACCGCGGCCACGTCGTCATGGCGTGTCAACAGCCACTGCCGGTGGCCGATGGCCTGCACCGGGTGCTGCCGGCGCAGCGCCCGCGTCGGCGATGAAGCCGGGCGGCGGGCTGGCCAGGGTGAAACCGGCCAGCGCCGCCGCCGAGGAGTCGAAGGGATAGTGCATCGTGCGGCGGTGGGCGGGGGCGGGGGCCAGTGCCGCCGTCAGGTCGGCGTGCCCTGGCCGTGGCGGCCAGCACCGGCGACAAACCGCGCCGCGCCGGCCAGGCCCTCGGCCTGCAGCGCGGCAAAACCACCGGCGCCTTCGGCTCGCAGCGCAGCGTCGAACGGCAGATCCCATTGCGCCAGCGCCGACGCCCGATCTGCCCGCAAACAAGCCTGGGGAAAGGCGGCGATCTGCTGCGCCAGTGCCTGGGCGGCGGCCAGCGCCGTGCCATCATCGACCACCCGGTTGACCAGGCCGATGGTCAGGGCCTCGTCGGCCGCCACCGCGCGGCCGGTGAGGATCAGGTCGAGTGCACGCGCCTGGCCCACGATGCGCGGCAGGCGCACGGTGCCGCCGTCGATCAGCGGCATCCCCCAGCGCCGGCAGAAGACGCCGAACACCGCGCTGCGGGCGGCCACCCGCAGGTCGCACATCAGCGCCAGTTCCAGCCCGCCGGCCACCGCGTAGCCTTCAACCGCGGCGACAACCGGCTTGGTCAAACGCAGCCGTGTCGGCCCCATCGGCCCGGCGCCGTTGCCATCGGCGGTGCTGCGCTTGCTGCGCGTCGGGTCGGCCACCGCGGCCAGGTCGGCGCCGGCGCAGAAGTGGCCGCCGCCGCCGGTGAACACCGCCACCGCCAGCGCGTCGTCGGCCTCGAAGCGCTCGAAGGCCTCGCGCAGCAAGCGGGCGGTGGCGCCGTCGACCGCGTTGCGGCAGGCCGGGCGGTGCAGCGTGATGGTGACCACCGGGCCGTCGGTGTGCCAGTGGACGGCGGGATCGGGGTCGGGATCGGGGTCGGGGTCGCGGGTGGGATGGGCGGCGGTGGTCATCGGCGGGCCGGTTGGAATGGGGGGCTTTGCAGTCTGCCGCGGCGGCGCGGTGCACGCTGGTAACCTGCGCGACTGATCAACCCGCGCCCTGCACCCCCCATGTTCACCGGCATTGTTCAAGGCCTGGCCCAGGTGGCCGCCCTCACCGACCGGCCCGGTCTGCGCAGCTTCGAGC
>JAYVDE010000030.1:0-2928 GCA_043749575.1 Burkholderiaceae bacterium
CGTGCACGCGATGAGCGACATGATCACCCAGGGCAAGGCCTTGTACTGGGGCACGAGCGAATGGTCGGCGGCCGAGATCCGCGCCGCCTGGGAGATCGCCGACCGCCACCACCTGCACAAGCCGGTGGTGGAACAGCCGCAATACAACCTGTTCAGCCGCAAACGGGTGGAACAGGAATACGCGCGGCTCTATGAAGACATCGGCCTCGGCCTGACGACCTGGAGCCCGCTGGCCAGCGGCTTGCTGACCGGCAAATACCGCAACGGCATCCCGGCCGACAGCCGCGGCGCGATGGAGGGCATGGGCTTTCTGACCAAGAGCCTGGGCGATCCGGCGAAGGGCGAGGCGGTGGCGAAGTTCGAGGCCCTCGCGGCCGAGCTGGGGTGCACGGTGGCGCAACTCGCGATTGCCTGGGTGGTGAAGAACCCGCGCGTCAGCAGCGTGATCACGGGCGCGTCGAAGTTGTCGCAACTGCAAAGCAACCTGGGTGCCGTCGACGTGATCGCGAAGCTGACGCCCGAGGTGATGGCTGCGCTCGACGCGATCAGCGCGCCGCTCGCCGCGTAGCCGGGTTCAGGGCGCGCTGCCGGAGCCGCTTTGGCGGCCGCTGTTGCGGCTGCGCAGCGCACGCCATCCGAACCACGCCGCAGTGCCGACCGCGGCAAGCCGCGCGGCGCGGCGCCAGACGCTGCGCTGACCGCTCTTCGCTCCACGGCGCAGGCCGAGCAGCGGCGCCAGGCCGCCGACAACCGTCGCCGCCAGCCGATAGCGGCGCAGCAGCGTCAGCCCCAGGCGCAGCCAGCCGGCGCCATCGGTCTTGGCGCCGCCGAAGGAGCCGCCAGGGAGCGCCTTGCCGATGTCGGCACCGAAGAGCGCCCGCCACAACAGCGGCGCGCCGACCGCTTGCCGCACCCGCGCCGCGCCGTAGCGCAACTCGACGCGGTCGAGCGCGATGCGTGTCAGCAGCAGTTGTTTGCGGGCTTGAGCGTCCATGGGCAGTTCCTTGTGCGGTCGTGCAGCAGCGGCTCAGCGGCTCACCGTTCACGCCCGCCGCGCAGGGCCGACGCGTCGCGCTGCAATTCGGCCAGCGTGTCGGCCAGCAAGGGCGGGGCGCTGCGCAGGCGGTGCTGCAGCCACCACAGCAGCCCCCCGCCGGCGAGTGCATAGGCGAGTGCCAGCCAGGCCAGCACGGCCGCGCCCAATGTGCTCCAGAGGGCCGCCGCGACCCACGCCGTCAGCATGCCGACCGCGCCGCCGAGCAGCAGCACCGCGCCCACGCTGACGATGACGGTGGCGACGAGCCGCGCGCTGGCTTCGCCCAGCTCGATGCTGGCCAGCTCCAGCCGGTTGCGCAGCGCGCCGACGAGGTTGCCGCCGAGGCGCGTCAACGCATCGAGCAGGCCGGGCTCGTCAGCGCTGCGGCTCATGAGCAGCTCATGCGCAGTTCATGCGTTAGCCAAGCGGCCATCGGTGCACCGCGGTGTCAGCGCCGGCTGATCAGCAGGCCGACCACCACGCCGATGCTCGCCGCCGCGACGATGGAACGCCACGGGTTCTCGTGCACGTATTCGTCGGTGGCGCGGGCTGCTGCCTTGCCCTGGCGGATGGCGGTGGCCTGGGCGTCGTTCATGCGCTGGCGCAAGGCCTGCAATTGGTGCAATGCCTGGCTGCGCAGTTCGGCGGCCTTCTCGCCGGTGGCGCTGGCGGCCTGGGTGAGCATGTCTTCGGCGCCGCTGATGGCTTTGCGGACGTCGGCCTCGACCTGGTCGGCGAGAGCGGCTGCGGAGGATGCGGTGGTCATGGGGACTCCTTTTGGCGTTGGTGCGTCAGGGGGCTGATGGGCGAAAACAGGCCTCGAAGCGCGTGCCGCATCTGCATCCCCGTGGCCATGATAGTTCTGGAATCGGGCGCTGCGTTGATCGCCGTCATGGCCTCGTGGCTTCGGCTGCGGGGCCACGGTTCAGCGCGTCCAGCTGGGCCGGCGTGCCGACGTTTTCCCAGGTGCCGGCGTACACCTCGGCGGTGATGCGGCGCGCCCGCATGCCGTCGAACAGCAGCGGGCCGAGCGCGGCGCGCACGCCGGGCGCGATGTGCGCGCACAGCGCCGGCCGGCACAGTGCGAGGTTGGCGTAGGTCCAGCTGGCAAAGCCCACTGACGCCGGGTCGGCCGGGTCGGCCAGGGCGTGGCCGTCGGCGCCCAGGCCGAAGTCGCCCTTCGGGTGGAACGGCGGGTTCGGCACCAGCCACAGGTGAGCCAGCGCGTCGCCCTCGGCGAAGCGTTGCGCGGCGTTGGGGTCGAAGCGGAACGCGGGCGCGAAGATGTCGCCCGAGACGAGCCAGAAGGCGTCGTCGGCATGGTCGGCGAGCAGCGGCAAGGCCTTCGCGATGCCACCGGCGGTCTCCAGCGCGCCGCCGTGGTCGCGGCCCTCCATCGAGTAGCGGATCGTGAGGCCCCAGCGCGCGCCGTCGCCCAAGGCCGCGACGATCTGCGCTTCGCGCCATGCGGTGTTGATGACGACCTCGCGCACGCCGCCGCGTGCCAGTGCGGCCAGGTGCCATTCGATCAAGGGCTTGCCGTGCACCGCGAGCAGCGGCTTCGGCGTGTGGTCGGTCAACGGGCGCATGCGCTCGCCGCGGCCGGCCGCCAGGATCATTGCTTTGATGGGTGCTGCGCCCCGGCCGCCGGGGCCCACCAGGCGGGCCTCTTCGTGGCCCGTGGAGCGGCCCGGCGCTCGGCCCGCATTCATGGCGCCACCGCCACCCGCGCAGCGCCGCGCATGGCGCGCGGCCTGCGCGGGCACGAACCGCCCGACCAGCGTCTCCATCAGCAGGTGCGCATGCGCCGCGTTGTCGGCGCCCAGGTTGCACCGATGCACGGCAAGCGTCACCGCGCCCAGCGCTGGCCAGGTGTGCACCGCCAGGGGCGA
>JAYVDE010000031.1:0-2922 GCA_043749575.1 Burkholderiaceae bacterium
ATCGACGCTGCCCGGCAATTGGCCGCCGTGGGAGCAACAGTTCCGCCCGTGCGGCGCATGGAGCAGGTGCGCAGCGCCTGGGACAAACTTCTGGGCGCGCGACATCCCCGAAGACGGCCCGATCCCGAACCCGCTGGAGCAGACCTACGACAAGCGCTTTGTGCAGAAGTCGCGGGGCTTTGGCGGGGGCGGCGGTAGCGGTGGGGGAGGTGCCGGCGGCCGCAAGGGCGGCGGTGGCGGTGCAGGCGGCCAACCTGACCCGATGAAAACCTCGCTCGGCTACATCGGCGCAGACGCCTTTGTGCGCAAGTTTCAGGGCAACGGTGGCGGTGGCGGTGGCGGTGGCAACAGCGGCGGCACCGGTGGTGGCGGACGACGCGGCGGTGGTGGTGGTGGCGGTGGTGGTGGTGGGGGTGGTCGCCGCAGCGGTGGCGGCGGTCGTTGAATTTCAACGCGCTCGCCTGATCTGGCCTGGCCCCCCGTCAGGGTCAAGCCCCGAGCCGGGCCCGACACCGCTGCGGTGGCTTGCCCTGTCTGGCTTCAAGGCCTCGCAGCCTGCCCGCGCTAGAATGCCGGGTTAACCTTTACGCAGACGATTCACGGAGAAGACCATGGCCATTGAACGCACGCTCTCGATCATCAAGCCCGACGCTGTCGCCAAAAACGTCATCGGACAGATTTACGCCCGCTTTGAAGGCGCCGGCCTGAAGATCATCGCCTCGAAGATGACCCACTTGTCGCGCGGCGAGGCCGAGGCGTTTTACGCGGTGCACAAGGCCCGCCCATTTTTCAATGACCTGGTCAGCTTCATGATCTCCGGCCCGGTGGTGATCCAGGCGCTCGAAGGCGACAACGCCATCGCCAAGCACCGCGACCTGATGGGCGCCACCGATCCGAAAAAGGCCGAGAAGGGCACCATCCGCGCAGACTTTGCCGACTCGATCGACGCCAATGCCGTGCACGGCTCGGACGCTGCCGAGACCGCCGCTGCCGAAGTGGCGTTTTTCTTCGCCGGCATGAACGTCTACAGCCGCTGATCGGCGGCTGCCAGCCTGCAGCGGCACTGACCCGGCTCGCCGACAAGTGACTGCTGTCAACCTGCTCGACTTCGACCTCGACGCGCTCGCCGGCTGGTGCGCTGAGCTGGGCGAAAAGCGCTTCCGTGCGGTGCAGTTGTTCCGCTGGATCCACCAGAAGGGCGAAGCTGATTTCGCCCGCATGTCCGACCTGGCCAAGTCGCTGCGCGACAAGCTGGCCGGCCGCGCCGTGGTGCAGCCGCTCAAAGTCATCAGCGAGCAGGTTTCGACCGACGGCACCATCAAATGGTTGTTCGATGTGGGCGGCGGCGATGCGGTGGAGACGGTCTACATCCCCGAGTCCGACCGGGGCACGCTGTGTGTGTCGTCGCAAGCCGGTTGCGCCGTGGGTTGCCGTTTTTGCTCGACCGGCCACCAGGGCTTTTCGCGCAACCTGAGCACCGGCGAGATCATTGCCCAGCTCTGGTTTGCCGAGCATCAGCTGCGCTGTCGCCGTGTGCTGCCGGCCAGTGAGCGCATCATCAGCAATGTCGTGATGATGGGCATGGGTGAGCCCTTGCAGAACTACTCCGCGCTGCTGCCGGCGCTGCGGGTGATGCTGGACGACCACGCTTACGGCCTGTCGCGGCGCCGGGTCACGGTGTCCACCTCGGGTGTGGTGCCGATGATCGAGCGCCTGCAGGCCGACTGCCCGGTGGCGCTGGCGGTGTCGCTGCATGCGCCCGACGACGCGCTGCGCGATCAGCTGGTGCCACTGAACCGCAAATACCCGCTGGCCGAGTTGCTGGCGGCCTGCCGGTCCTACCTGTCGGTGGCGCCGCGAGACTTCATCACCTTCGAGTACTGCATGCTCGATGGCGTCAACGACAGCCCCGAGCAGGCGCGTGAGCTGATCGCGCTGGTGAACGGCCGCAGCGCTGCGCTGCGGGTGCCGTGCAAGTTCAACCTGATCCCGTTCAATCCCTTTCCGGCTTCGGGCCTGCATTGCGCGCCGCGTGACCGGGTGCTGGCATTTGCCAAACTGCTGCAGGAGGCGGGCATCGTGACGACCATTCGCAAGACGCGGGGCGACGACATCGATGCCGCCTGCGGCCAGCTCGCCGGCGAGGTGAAAGACCGCACCCGGGTGCAGGCCCGCCTGACCCGGCCGGTGATCCGCATCGCGGCGCTGCCACCGGGCGCGGCATGAGCCGAGGCCGCTTGCAGGCTGTGCACGCTGCGGTGCTGGCGCCGATTCGGGCACTGGCAGCTGCAACCGTGCTGGCCACGCTGAGCGCTTGTGCCGGCACGGCCGCCTTGCCGCCCGACCAGCCGCGTGCCATTGCCACCGCCTCCGACCAGACCGACGCAGACCGTCGGTCCCGCACCCGGCTGGAGTTGGCCAGCGCCTATTTTGGTCAAGGCCAGACCGAGACCGCGCTCGACGAGGTCAAGCTGGCCCTGGTGGCCAACCCCAATCTGGCCGAGGCCTACAACCTGCGTGCCCTGATCTATGCCGCGATGGGCCAGGACAGCCTGGCCGAGGACAGCTTTGCCCGAGCACTGCAAATCAACCCGCAGGACGGCGCCACCTTGCACAACCAGGCCTGGTTTTTTTGCCAGCGTGGCAAATTTGCGCTGGCGCAGGCGCAGTTTGCGGTCGCCCTGGCGGTGCCGCAGTACCGGGATGCCGCCCGCACGCAATTGGCGCGCGGGGTGTGTTTTGGCCTCAACCGCCAACTGCCCGAAGCCGAGGCCGCGCTGATGCGGGCCTACGAGCTCGAACCCGGCAACCCCAACACCGGCATCAACCTGGCCGAGGTGCTGGTCCAGCGCCAAGACTACGAACGGGCGCGGTTTTACATTGGCCGGGTCAACGACGCGCCGGGCGCCTCCAACGCCCAGA
>JAYVDE010000032.1:0-2921 GCA_043749575.1 Burkholderiaceae bacterium
CGATGATGAAGGCAAACACGAACGACTTGCCGATGCCGATCAACAGCGCGCTGCCCTGCATCACGCGGCCAAAGCGGTCGATGAACTCGCCGAAGCTGATGTCCAGTTGCGAGCGCGCCATCACCATGCCGCCAAACACGCCGGTCAGGTCGGCAAACACCGTCAGCAACGGCAACGCCACCGCCAGTGCCACGATCTTGGGCAGCACCAGGCGCTCGAGCGGGTCGATGCCGATGGTGCGCATCGCGTCGATTTCCTCGGTGACGACCATGGTGCCGATCTGCGCCGCGTGCGCCGATCCCGAGCGCCCGGCGATGATGATGGCGCCGATCAGCGGCGCAAATTCGCGCAGCATGGCGTAGCCCACCAGCTCGACCACAAACACGTTGGCGCCATAGTGCTTGAGCTGATCGGCGCCCTGGTAGGCCACCACCACGCCGAGCAAAAAAGAGGTCAAGCCGATGATCGGCAGGGCGTCGAAACCCCCGATCTCGATCTCGCGCAGCACCGCCCGGCCACGAAAGCGGCCCGGGTGCCGCAGCACGCCGGCCGCAGCCATCGCCACCTGGCCGACAAAGGCCAGAAAGGCCATCGCCTGTTGCGCAGCCGACGCGGCCTTGCGGCCCATGTGCTGCAGCATGCTGCGCCGGGGCGCCGGCAGCGGTGCTTGCTCGGCACCGGCCTGCACCTGGGCCATCAGGCCTTGGGCCCGTGCCGGCCAGCCGCGCAGCGCGGGCTTGGCCCCGCTGGCGCGCAGCCAGCGCTGCAGCACCCAGGCGCCGGCGCTGTCGATGGCCACCAGCTGGGCGCCGTCCAGCACCGTGACCAGCGGGTCGGCCGCCGGCAAGGCCTGGTCTTGTGCCAGCGGGCCCAGGCCTTGCCGGGTCCAGTCGCCAGCCACCGCCCATTCACCGGGCTGCATTGGCGTCAGCGAGGCGGGCGCGGCCGGGCGGGGCTCGGCAGGGCTGAGGGCGGGGCCATCGAGTGGTGTTCCACCGGGCGGGCCTGCTGATCGATCAGGCGGTCCAGCGGATGGGCCTGCGGATGGGGGCATGGGGCTGCGTTTGAGGCTGTGGCTGGGCTTGGAACTGGGCTTGCGGCGGTCCGCTGGGTTCGGGCGGGTCTCGCTACAGGGTGTGCCCGCGCTGGCAGCGTCAGCCGCCGCACACACTCGAATTTAACGCCCAGCCCGGCAGGCGGTCTGTCGTCTGGCGCACATTCTTTGTTGCCGGCCGCGCCGGGCAGGGCCTCGCCCGGCGCAGCGCCGCCGAACGTAGCCAAACAGCCGCGCAGTCCGCAGCCCTTGCCTGCCGAGGCAGCCACTGGGCGCAAGCCCTGACCCCAATGCGCCTCTAGACTCTTGGCCAAAGGACAACCGCCATGACCGCCCTCCCGCGCCGCAACATCCTGGTGACTGGCGCTGCCGCTGGCCTGGGGCTGGCCATCACCCGGCGGCTGCTGCGGCAAGGCTTTGGCGTGGCGATGCTCGACATCGCGCCCGGCCTGCCTGCGGTGGCGGCCAGCCTGGCCGACGCCGCAGCGGCCGGCGGCGCGCCGCTGGTCTATGCCCAGGCCGATCTGGCTGACCCGTCGCAGATCACCACCGCGCTGGACCAGCTGCAGCAAAACCTGGGGCCGCTGGACGGCCTGGTCAACAACGCCGGCATCGCGTCGCACATCGCGCCGGTGGTGCGCATGGCGCTGGCCGGCTGGCAGCGCGAGCTCGACGTCAACCTCACCGCCCCGTTCCTGCTGACCCAGGCGCTGTTGCCGGCGATGGTGGCGCAGGGCTGGGGCCGCATCGTCAACATCTCGTCGCTGGCCGGGCGCGGCGGGCTCTACCAGCAAGCCGGTTATTCAGCCACCAAGAGCGGCCTGCTGGGCCTGACCCGCGCGGTGACGCTGGAGCACGCGCGCCACGGCATCACCTGCAACGCCATCCTGCCCGGCCTGATCGAAACCGTGCCAGTGGGCCAGCTGCCGCCGCTGATCCGCGCCGACGTGCTGTCGCTGGTGCCCGCCCGGCGCACCGGCACGCCCGACGAGGTGGCCGCGCTGGTGGCCTTCTTGTGCGGCGACGATGCGGCCTTCATCAACGGCGCCGAGATCGAGATCGACGGCGGCGCCCACCTGTGCCAGGTGGTGCTGGGCAGCGCCAAAGAAGTGCTGACGCGCCGACCCGTGCCGGGCGCTGCCCGCTGATCTGACCCGGCGATCCCGGGGCGGCCCGCGCCGCGGCCGAGAGTTCGCCCGAAAGTTCGACCGAGACTTCGCCGCGAGGGCGCGCGTTACCTGCCGCCGGTGCTGCAGCGGCTGAAGTCGCTCGCGGGCGCACCGGGGCTGGGGAAGCTTTTTCTCAGCGGCGAGCACGGCCCGGGCTTGAGCAAGCTGCACAACGCGCCGGTTGAATAGATCATGGGCCGCTTGCTGTGGGGCCGAAGTGGCGTCCAGCGACGCCACCAACATCCGCTGCGAGATTCGCCGCGACGGCGACGGGTGCGTCATCAACGGCCGCAGGTGGTACCCGTCGGACACGATGAACGCGACCTGCCAGTTGCTGATCGTGCTGGGCAAGAGCGACTCCGATCATGCCGATCCGCAGCTGCCGCAGCCGATGATCCTGCGACCCAAGAACACGCCCGGTGGGTGCATCGTGCTCGATATCCAGGTGAGGACACTTTCCTGGCCGCCCGAGTTCGACACGAAGTGCCGATTTCCGGCCCCAAATCGGCTCTTCATCCCTATCAAATCAACAGCTTATCGCGTGAATTCACGAAATTATTGTAGTGGCACGTTTTGCAATGTTAAGTGTTGGCACGAATCGGGACTTTTTGGCGACACTCAGCGCCATGTTCATCAAGCTCACTCGCTCGGGGTCGCGCCGCTACGTGCAACTGGTGGAGTCCTACCGCGACGAGGCC
>JAYVDE010000033.1:0-2913 GCA_043749575.1 Burkholderiaceae bacterium
GCCTTGCTGCGCGCAACAAAACGCTCGCGCGTGGTCTCGTCGGCAATCAGGTCGACATAGCGCTGGCGGTATTTCTGCTCCTGGTCGGCCATGCCGTGAAACTTGTCGGGCAGCGGCCGCAGGCTTTTGGTCAGCAGGCGCAGCGCCGTGACCTTGATCGACAGCTCGCCAGTGCGGGTCTTGAACAGCGTGCCCTCGGCGCCCAGGATGTCGCCCAGGTCGTTGTGCTTGAAAGCGTCGTAGGCCGCCTCGCCCAGCGCATCGCGGCTGATGAACAGCTGGATGCGGCCGTGGCCCTCGCTGCCCTTGGGGCCGAACGAGCCGTCTTGCAGCGTGGCAAAACTGGCCTTGCCCATCACCCGCTTGAGCATCATGCGGCCGGCCACCACCACCGCGATGGCTTGCGGCTCCAGCGCTGCGTTGTCCAGCGCACCGTACTGCTGCTGCAGGTCGGACGCCTGGTGGCGCGGCTTGAAATCATTGGGGAACACCGCCAGCCCGGCCGCCTTGGCCTGGGCCCGCAGGCCGGCTAGTTTTTCACGCCGCTCGGTGGTCAGCTTGTTGTCGTCGTCGTGGTCGGGCAGGGCGGTGTCGTGGGTCATGGGGTGCCGGGCAGAGGTGCAGAGGGCAAACCGCAAATTGTAGGCAGTGCTGGCTGACGGACCGGGCCTGTCCTGCAGCCTGTCCGGCAGCCCGTCCATTGCGGCCAGGGCCTGCGCGATAATCTGGTCACCTTGGCTCAGCGCCAAGTCGCCGGTTGGCCGGCCCGCAACACGCCGGCACGCTGCCGGCCCCACCCACGGTCCACCCGCCGCCCGGCGCGCCGATGTCATGCACCTGAACCCGCCCGCCATCACCGACCGCAAGGTCCGCTTTGCACTGGTTGGCTGCGGCCGCATCGCCGCCAACCACATGGATGCGGTGGCTCGCCACGCCGACCGCGCCGAGCTGGTGGCCGTCTGCGACAGCGACCCCGCCGCACTGGCTGCAGCCGTCAGCCGCACCGGTGCCCGTGGTTTTTCGCATTACGCGGCGATGCTGGCCCAGGCCGGTGCTGCCGACCTGGGGGTCGACTGCGTGGTGCTGTCCACGCCCAGCGGCCTGCATGCACGCCAGGTCGGCGACGCCGCTGCCGCCGGCCTGCACGTGATGACCGAAAAGCCGATGGCCACCCGCTGGGCCGACGGCCTGGCGATGGTCAAGGCCTGCGACGACGCCCAGGTGCGCCTGTTTGTAGTCAAGCAGAACCGGCGCAACCGCACGCTGCAATTGCTGCGCCAAGCCATCCATGCCGGGCGCTTCGGCCGGATCTACATGGTCACGGTCAATGTGTTCTGGTCGCGGCCGCAGAGCTATTACGACTCTGCTCCCTGGCGCGGCACCTGGGAGTTTGATGGCGGCGCCTTCATGAACCAGGCCAGCCACTACATCGACCTGCTGGACTGGATGGTCGGCCCGGTCGAGAGCGTGATGGCCTACACCGGCACACTGGCGCGCGACATCGAGGTCGAGGACACCGGCGTGGCGGCGCTGCGCTGGCGCAGCGGCGCGATGGGGTCGGTCAATGTCACGATGCTGACCCACCCCAAGAACCTGGAAGGCTCGATCACCCTCCTGGGTGAAAACGGCACGGTACGGGTGGGCGGCGTGGCGGTCAACAAGATCGAGCATTGGCAGTTTGCCGAGCCCCATGCGATGGACGCCGGGCTGGACGACGCGAGCTACCAGACCACCTCGGTGTATGGATTCGGCCACCCGCTGTACTACGACAACGTGATCCGCAGCCTGCGGGGTGAATGTGAGCCCGAGACCGACGGCCGCGAGGGCCTGAAAAGCCTGGAGCTGCTGATCGCGATGTACCGCTCGGCGCGTGATGGCAAGCGCATCAACCTGCCGCTGGAGTATTGACACCGTGACGGCTGCCGCGACCACCGTCCACCCCTCGGCCATCGTCGATGACGGCGCGGTGCTGGGCGCAGGCTGCCGGGTCTGGCACTTTGCCCACATCAGCGCGGGCGCGCGCATCGGCGAGGGCTGCTCTTTTGGCCAGGGCGTCTATGTCGGCAACGACGTGCTCATCGGCCACAACGTCAAGATCCAGAACAACGTCTCGGTCTACGACGCCGTGACGCTGGAGGACGACGTGTTCTGCGGCCCCAGCATGGTGTTCACCAACGTCTACAACCCGCGCGCCGCCGTCGTTCGCAAAGACGAATACCGCCGCACGCTGGTGCGCCAGGGGGCCACGCTGGGCGCCAACTCCACGCTCGTCTGCGGCATCACCGTCGGCCGCCACGCTTTCGTCGGCGCCGGCGCCGTGGTGCAGAAGAACGTGCCCGATTTCGCATTGGTGGTGGGCGTGCCCGCGCGCCAGATCGGCTGGATGAGCCGGTTCGGCGAACGCCTCGAATTGCCGCTGTTCGGCCAGGCCGAAGCCGCCTGCGCGAACAGTGCCGACCGTTACCGACTCGACGGCGCCGTGCTGTCCTTGATCTGAGAACCCCATGAACGCTCCGTTGCCGCCCCAAGCCAGGATCGAATTCATCGACCTGAAAGCCCAGTACGCCGCGCTGCGCGACGAGATCGCCGTGCGCATGCAGAAGGTGCTGGATCACGGCCAGTACATCATGGGCCCCGAGGTGAAGGAGCTCGAAGCCGCGCTCGTCGCGCATACCGGTGCGAAGCACTGCATCACCGTGTCCAGCGGCACCGAGGCGTTGCTGATCGCGATGATGGCTTTGGACCTGAAGCCGGGCGACGAGGTCATCACCACGCCGTTCACGTTCGCGGCCACGGCCGAGACCATCGTGTTGCTGGGCGGCGTCCCGGTGTGGGTCGACATCGAGCCGGCTACCTGCAACATCGACGCCTCGAAGATCGAGGCCGCCATCACGCCGCGCCCCCGCGCCATCA
>JAYVDE010000034.1:0-8018 GCA_043749575.1 Burkholderiaceae bacterium
AATGCTCGCCATAGCCCAGGCTATGACTGTGCTTTGCGCCTAGATCGGACTCCTTTTGGCGCGCTGCTCGGTCACGCTCGAATTCATCTCAGCCTCTGAGAGGGTGTAGACGAAAACAACATACCGCGCTATGCTCTTGTCTAGACAAGATGCAGGAGATCGCGAATGGTGGCAGGTGCGCAATCGGAGCAACCGGGACGCCCAGGGCGTAAGCCTTCTCTGAACGCCGATCACACTGCGGCGCTGCGTGCGATCACGCTCGAGCAACCGCGGTCGTCGCTGGGTGAAGTGACGCGCGAGTTGTTCCGCCGCGCAGGGGTGAAGGTCAGCACGGTCACCGTGCGCAAGGCGCTGCGCGAGGCCGGCATCGAGCGGCTCAAGCCGCTGCGCCGCGCGGGTGAGCGGGCGGCTGTTCAGGGGGCGTCGCCGACCCGCTACGGGTACACCGCCGCTCATCGTCGTAGCGACGGCCCCAGTGGCATGAACACCGACTTGACCGATGCCGAGTGGGCGCTGGTGGCCGACCTGTTCGAGCGCGGCGGGCAGCGCGGTGCGCCGCCCCGTTACGAGCGCCGCCACATGGTCAACGCCTGCTGCTACGCACTGCGCGCGGGTTGCGCGTGGCGTCTGCTGCCCAAGACGTTTCCGCCCTGGCAGGCGACCTACAAGTCCTTCAGTCGCTGGGCTGCCGCCGGGGTGTTCGAAGCGATGCACGACCGGCTGCGCCAGCAGAGGCGCGAGCGCATGGGCAAAGCCCCGGAGCCGACAGCGGCCATCATCGACGCGCAGAGCACGCGCAGCACCGCCCAGGGAGGCAACACCGGCTTCGACGCGGGCAAGAAGGTCAAGGGCCGCAAGCGTCACCTGGTGGTCGACACCTTGGGCCTGCTGCTGGCCGTCACCGTCACTGCGGCCAGCGTGCAGGACCGCGACGCTGCCGCTGAAGTCGTGGCGCAGGCCTGCACCAAAGTCCCCGGACTGAAAAAGCTCTACGCTGACGGCGCCTATGGCGGCAAGTGCGCTGTTGCCATCGAACAGGCCCACGACATCAGCGTGGAAGTCGTGCGTCACCCCGGCAACCGCAGCACGGGCACTTGGCAAGACGCCCAGCAGCCCTTGTGGCCAGAGGTCGTCGCCAAAGGCTTCGTGGTGCAAGCCAAGCGTTGGGTTGTCGAGCGTACTCATGCGTGGAACGAGCGCGCGCGCCGCCTCATGGCACACCATGATCGGTCCAACTGGGCCCCTCTTGCATGGGTCTGGCTGGCCGAAGCGCGTATCCTCGCCACTAGACTGGCAACGTAGATCATTTCGTCTACACCCTCTGAGCGGTGGGCTCACCCGGCGCGGCACCACCTGCCGGCGCCGCTGGTCGGCGTCACCCGCCCCCCGCGGGGCCACTCGCTACACTGGCCGGCAACCCCCCGCCGGTAGCCTGCCATGCCCGTGATTGCCCTTTCCCACCCGCTGGTGCGCCACAAGATCGGCCTGCTGCGCGAGGACAAGATTTCGACCAAGAAGTTTCGCGAGCTGACACACGAGCTGGCGCGGCTGCTGGCCTACGAGGCCACCGCCGACTTTCCGCTCGAAAAAACCACCATCCAGTGCTGGAGCGGCCCGGTCGAGATCGACCAGATCGCCGGCCGCAAGGTCACCGTCGTGCCGATCCTGCGCGCCGGGCTGGGCATGCTCGACGGTGTGCTCGACATGGTGCCCAACGCCAAGATCAGCGTGGTCGGCCTGGCGCGCGACCACCAGACGCTGCAGCCGGTGCATTACTTCGAGAAGTTCGTCGGCCACTTGAGCGAGCGCACCGCGCTGATCGTCGACCCGATGCTGGCCACCGCCGGATCGATGATCGCCACGATCGACTTGCTGAAGACCCGGGGTTGCCGCGACATCCGCGCGCTGGTGCTGGTGGCCGCGCCCGAGGGCATCGCGGCGCTGGCCAAGGCCCACCCCGACGTGCGCTGCTGGACGGCCGCGATCGACAGCCACTTGAATGAGATCGGCTACATCATCCCCGGCCTGGGGGATGCCGGCGACAAGATCTTCGGCACCAAGGACGAGGACACGCTGTGACCCGACCGGCCGCCGTGCCGGCCTGGCGCTGAAGCGCTTGCCCCACCGCTTGCCCCGCCGCCTGCCCGCCGATGCTGCCCGGCGCAGCCTGGTGGCCCTGTTTGCCGCCACCTTCGCCGAACTGGGCGGGCTGTTCATGTTCGGCCCGCTGCTGCTGCTGACGCTGAAGGCGCGCGGCCTGGACACCGCCACCATCGGTGCCTTCGCGGCACTGCAATGGGCGGGCCTGCTGGCGGCCACGCCCTTCGCGTCGGCCTGGGTTCAGCGGCTGGGGCCACGCCGGGCGCTGCTGCTCAGCGGCGCGGTGCCGCTGGTTACGGTGACCGGCATGGTCGCCAGCCACCACCTGGACGGCGCCTTGTGGCTCTGGGCCTTGCTGTACTTCATCGGCGGCCTGGCCTCGGCGCTGCGCTGGATTTTGGCCGAAGCCACGGTGGCCGAGCTGGCGCCTGCGGCCAAGCGCGGCCGGGTGATGGGCTTGTTCGCCATGATGATCGGCCTGACCTTCATGGCCGGTCCGGCCTTGCTGTCGGCGCTGCTGGCCGCCGGGCTGGGCTTCGCGGCGGCCGGCTGGGTGGCGGTGGCCTTGGTGGCCTTGGGCCTGGTGCTGCTGTGGCCGGTGCGCTTGCCGCCGGCTTCGCCGCAGCCGGCCGATACGGTGCTGGTCGGCTGGCGCGGCACTTTCGCCGCGCTGCGCGCCGCGCCGATCGTGATGTTGACCGGCTTCGTGGGCGGTTTTTTCGAGGCCGGGCTGGCGGGCCTGCTGCCGCTTTACGGCTTGATGCTGGGCTTCTCGGCCGCGCTGTCGGCGCTGCTGGTGTCGGCCAGCGGCCTGGGCAGCACGCTGCTGGCGCTGCTGGCGGGCGAGGGCGCCGACCGTCTGCCGCTGCATCGCCTGCGGCGGGCCTGCGCCGGCGCCTGCATCGCCGCCACGCTGGCCTTGCCGTTGGTGCCGTCGTGGCCAGCGCTGGCCGGGTTGATCGCGTTTGTCTGGGGCGGCGCCGGGGCCGCGCTGTACACCTTGGCGATGGTGCAGATCGGCAGCCGCCACCAGGGCGTGGCGCTGGTCAACAGCACGGCCGTGCTGGTGCTGGCCTACACCGCGGGCGGCATGCTGGCGCCGGCGGCCGGCGGCCTGATGCTGCAGTGGGCGCCCGATCTGGGCTTTCCGGCGCTGCTGCTGGCCGTGGCGGCCGGGGGGCTGTGGTGGGGCGACGACCAGCGTAGCCGTTAGCGCGACGGCCGCCGCCGCGGGCTCGGCGGCTCGACGGGCCGACCGAGGGCTTTGAGTACCATCGCCGGCGCCTTCAAGGCGTTTGCAGAACCTACTTTTGCGGGAGCAATGACCCATGGCCATGGATGTGGTGGACTACGAGATCAAGGGCTCGGAGATGCAGTTCGTCGAGCTCGAACTCGACCCCGGTGAGGCCGCAGTCGGTGAGGCCGGCAGCCTGTTCTACATGGACGCTGGCATCGCCATGGACACCGTGTTTGGCGATGGCTCGGCCAGCGCCGGTGGCGGCTTTTTCGGCAAGCTGCTGGGCGCCGGCAAGCGCCTGGTCACCGGTGAGTCGCTGTTCACCACGGTCTACACCAACCCGTCGTCGCACCAGTTGCGGGTGGCGTTTGGCGCGCCGTACCCCGGCAAGATTCTGCCGATGGATCTGCGCCAGCTCGGCGGCATGCTGATCTGCCAGAAAGACGCCTTCCTGTGCGCAGCGCGCGGCGTGTCGCTGGGCATCCACTTCCAGCAAAAGCTGTCGGTCGGATTTTTCGGCGGCGAGGGCTTCATCATGCAGAAGCTCGAAGGCGACGGCCTGGCCTTCGTGCATGCCGGCGGCACCGTGGTCAAGCGTGAACTGCGGCCCGGCGCAACGCTGTTGGTCGACACCGGCTGCGTTGTCGCCTTCACGCCCGACGTCAATTTTGAGATCCAGTACGTCGGCAAGATCAAGACCGCGCTGTTCGGCGGCGAGGGCCTGTTCTTGGCGAAGTTGAGCGGCCCCGGCACGGTCTGGTTGCAGAGCCTGCCGTTTTCGCGCCTGGCCAGCCGGGTCTTCGCCGCAGCGCCGCAGCGCGGTGGCTCGCGTGAAGAAGGCTCGGTGCTGGCTGGCTTGGCCGGTGGCACTTTGCTGGGCGGCATGCTGGGGAGTGACGATGACTGAATCGCCTGACCGTCGGGCCGCCGGGGCCGCCCGGAGCGGCCGTTCCAGCAGGCCGCGCCAGGCGCTGCGCTGGGCAGCGCCATGGGCTTTGGCCTGCTGGCTGGCCGCGGCGCCGGGCCTGGTCGCTGCCGCCACCCCGGCCGCTGCCGGCGCCAGCGTGCATTTCGAGGCCCTGACCTCGACCGAACTGGCCGAGCGGGTGGCCGCTGGCGCCAGCACGGTGCTGGTGCCGATCGGCGGCACCGAGCAGAACGGTCCGCACCTGGTGCTGGGCAAGCACAACCTGCGGGTGCGCGCGCTGGCCGAGCTGATCGCCAAGGCGCTTGGCCACAGCCTGGTCGCGCCGGTGCTGGCCTATGTGCCCGAAGGCAGCATCGAGCCGCCGGCCGCGCACATGCGTTTTGCGGGCACGCTGTCGATCAACGTCGCCACCTTCGAGGCGCTGCTAGAAGCCACTGCGCGCAGCCTGCGCCGCCATGGTTTTCGCGAGGTGGTGCTGATCGGTGACCACGGTGGCTACCAAGCCAGCCTGGTGAAGGTGGCGGCCAAGCTGAACCGCGCCTGGGCCCAAGACCCCGCCGCGTCGCGCTGCCGGGTCCATGCACTGACCGAGTACTACCAGGCCTCGGCCGCGGGCCATGCCCAGTTGCTGGCGGCGCGGGGCTTCAGCGCGGCCGAGATCGGCAGCCACGCGGGGCTGGCCGACACCTCGCTGGCGTTGGCGGTCGACCCGTCGCTGGTGCGGCTGGACCAGCTGCCACGCGCCGCCCGGTCGGCTGAGCGTGAAGGCGTTTCGGGCGATCCGCGCCGCGCTTCAGCCGAATTGGGCCAGCTGGGGCTGGATCACATCGTCGCCGCGTCGGTCGCCGCCATTCGCGAGCGCACCCGGGTTCGCTGAGTTGCACCCGCTGAACTGCACCCGCTGCGTTGCCCGCGCTGCGTTGCCCGCGCTGCGTTGCCCGCGCGGCGCTGCGCGCGCACAGGGTCGCCAGGATTTCCTAGAATGCGCGGTTGACCTCCCGACCACAGACACCCGTGACCACCCACCTCCGCTCGAAAAGTACCATCACCACCGCGGCCCTGGCACTGGCCCTGGCACTGGCCGGAGGGGCCTGGATCGCCAGCGCCGTCGCGCAGCCTGCCGCCTCGGCGCCCGCCGCGCCTGCCACCCTCACCACCGTCACCACCATCCCCGGCATGCCGCCGGTGCTCGACGCCCGCAACCTCTACAGCGAAAACACCGCCGACAAGCTCAGCGCCGCAGTGCGGGGTGATCTGGAGCGCATCTACGTGCCCAACTTGCGCGGCAACGACGTGATGGTGGTCGACCCGGCCACGCTGAAGGTGGTGGGCCGCTTCAAGGTCGGCATCGGGCCGCAGCACATCGTGCCGTCCTGGGACTTGCGCACCCTGTGGGTGACCAACAACGCCGAAGGCCGCACCGACGGCAGCCTGACGCCGATCGACCCGCGCACCGGCCAGCCCGGCACGGCGGTGATGGTCGACGACCCCTACAACATGTACTACACGCCCGACGGCAAGTCGGCGATCGTGGTCGCCGAGGCCCGCAAGCGGCTCGACTTCCGTGACCCGAAGACGATGGCGCTGCAGTACTCGATCGACACACCGGGCTGCCCGGGCATCAACCACGCCGACTTCTCCATCGACGGCCGCTTCGCGATCTTCACCTGCGAGTTCTCTGGCACGCTGGCCAAGGTCGACTTGCTCAACCGCCGGGTGCAGGCCTACGTCAAGCTGGCGATGCCCGCCACCCGCTTCAAGGAAAGCAAGGCGCCCAAGGCGGGGGCGGCCAACGTCGCTGGCAAGGGCTGGGAGCCCGGCGAGACCGAGCTCTGCACCGTCACCAAGGGCATGCCGCAAGACATCCGCAGTTCACCCGACGGCAAGCGCTTCTACATCGCCGACATGCATGCCGACGGCGTGCACATCGTCGACTTCGAGTCTTTCACCAAGGTCGGCTTCATCGCCACCGGCATCGGCGCGCACGGCCTGTACCCCAGCCGCGACGGCAAGCGCCTGTACGTGGCCAACCGCGGCTCGCACAAGATCCACGGCCCGCGGCTGGCCAACGGCGGTGTCACGGTGATCGACTTCGCCACCGAGAAGGTGCTTGCCCGCTGGCCGGTGCCCGGCGGCGGCAGCCCCGACATGGGCAATGTCAGCGCCGACGGCAAGTGGCTGTGGCTGGCCGGCCGCTTCGACGACGTGATCTACCGCTTCGACACGAACAGCGGCGATGTGGTGCGGATCAAGGTTGGTGGCGAACCGCACGGCCTGACGGTGTGGCCACAGCCGGGCCGCTACTCGCTGGGCCATACCGGCAATCTGCGTTGAGCATGACCTGAAGGCGTCCGGATGACACAGTTGCTCAACGCCTTCTGGCGCGCCGCCGCCTACTGCCTGCACCCCAAAGTGATCGGGCTGTCGCTGCTGCCGCTGCTGATCGGCGTGGCGCTGGCGCTGGGCCTGGGCTATTTTTACTGGGAGTCGGCGGTGGCCGGCGTGCGCGCCACGCTGGAGAACTGGTCGCTGGTCGACGCGGCGCTGAAATGGGTTGAATCGCTGGTCGGCGCCTCGTTTCGCGCGGTGCTGGCGCCGTTGATCGTCGTTGGCCTGGCCGCGCCGGTGATCGTGCTGGTTTCGGTGCTGCTGGTGGCCTGGTTGATGACGCCGTCCATCGTCGACCTGGTGGCCGCGCGTCGTTTCCCCGCGCTGCAACGCAAGCAAGGCGCCGGCACGCTGGCCAGCCTGGTCTGGTCACTGGTCTACACCGTGATGGCGCTGGTGATGCTGGTGGTCACGCTGCCGCTGTGGTTGATTCCGCCGCTGGTGCTGGTGGTGCCGCCGCTGATCTGGGGCTGGCTGAACTACAAGGTGATGAGCTTCGACGTGCTGGCCGCCCACGCCAGCAAGGACGAGCGCCACCGCCTGATGCGAGACCATCGGCTGCAACTGCTGGGCATCGGCGTGGTCTCGGGTTACCTGGGCGCCGCGCCCTCGCTGCTGTGGGCCTTCAGCGCGATGACGCTGGTGCTGGCGCCAGTGCTGATCGTGGTCTCGGTCTGGCTCTACACGCTGGTCTTCGGCTTCTCGGCGCTGTGGTTCGCGCACTATGCGCTGGCCGCCCTGGCCAAGATGCGTGGTGTGGCCGACCGCGAGACCGACCGCAGATCCGAGCGCCCGCCCAGCGCCGGCGAGGTGATCGACCTGCTGCCGGTGGCCGGCCCACCGCCTGCATCTGCCGCGCCCGCCGCAGCCACCGCGCCCGCCGCGCCTGGATCACCGACCGCGGCGCTGCCGCCCCCTGCCTTCTGACCCACGGACACCCCCGCATGCGCAACTTCGGCCTCATCATCATCGGCGACGAGATTCTTTCGGGCAAACGCCAGGACAAGCACCTGCCCAAGGTGATCGAACTGCTGTCCGCGCGGGGCCTCAGCTTGAGCTGGGCGCGCTACGTCGGCGACCACCGCCCGCAGATCACTGCGGCGTTGCAAAACGCCTTCAACAGCGGCGACATCGTGTTCTCGTGCGGTGGCATCGGCGCCACGCCCGACGACCACACCCGCCAGTGCGCCGCCGCCGCATTGGGCCGCCCGCTGCTGCTGCAGCCCGAGGCCGAGGCGCTGATCCGCGAGCGCATGCAGGACACCGCCCGCGAGCAGGGCACGGTCTACGAGCCCGACCGGCCCGACAACGTGCACCGCCTCAACATGGGCGTGTTTCCCGAAGGCGCGGCCATCATCCGCAACC
>JAYVDE010000035.1:0-8006 GCA_043749575.1 Burkholderiaceae bacterium
CAGTGCGCCTGCATGCGCACTGTCGTTCGTAGGCTCGTTGCATGCAACTCGAAACCCCTACTCACCCAGCTTTATTCCACAAGCGCCGCGGGTTCGAACCATAGACTGCACAAATTAAAAAACACCCAGATGGGTGTTTTTTAATTTGGGCTGGCGTCAATCCAACAACTACTTGAAAGCCTTATAAATAAAGGCTTTATGATTATTTGTATTATCTGTTGCCCCCAAAGTTGCCCCCTTTCAATAATTATTCACCTAAAATTTATTTTTTGTTTAGCCGCCTTCGTTGGTGGTGTAAGTAAATCACCAGCGAGGCCATGCAGCTTAAGTAACAGGCTTAAATGTGATTGCGCCCATAATGGCAACGGCGCAGTACCAGTAAGCCAATGCGATACTGCCACCTTGCTTAAACCTGTGGCAAGTGCAAAGTCTGTTTGCTTCCAGCCTAACATTTCAAGCCCCGCTCTAAATTCATCAGTGGTCATAGCAAGCCCTATCATCAATAAATAACAAGCCATTAAGGTATCACTACAAAAAAGTTAAAGCAAGTTTAACGATTATTAAATATTCATTATAGCTAAAGTGGATAATTGTTACTAAAAAGTGTACTAAATTTAACTAAAAGCGGTAAATTGTTATATTTAAGAAACTAACTTCGTATAACGGATGTTATGTTAAATAGCGTATTTTTTAAAGTGGGAAACTTAATAAAATCAATGACTTATAACAAAGTATAATTTATGCAACATATTATTTGGTGCTGCATTTAATGTCAATCACTTTAACCCCCCCCCTCTTTATTTTTCAACTCCCGCGCAAAATAGCATGAAGCAGACGGTTACCACTGGCAAGGCTGTGGACTTTTGACCCGCCCCTACCCCTTCCCCTATGAGTTACGCGGTTGTACACACGAACCTAAGCAGACGGTCTAACTTAATCAATCACTAGACTTTTAGGCCTCCCCCGCCAGTGGGATGTATGATAAAAGCTGTTAGTAAAAGCGGCTGATTTTTCGCGGTGGTGTGCTTTTGTAAAACCCATTCACACGGCCTTTTAACTTTTGGTTAAGCCTTTAATCGGCGCAGACAAGTACAGGCAGCACAGACATGGCGTATCTATTGGCTTGTAGATTGTCTGTGGTTTTTAAAATGAGTACGGACTATACAGACAAATAGTCTAAAGCCATCCTATGCTGTCAATCATTGTCATTATTTTCAGCTAATAAGCCGAACACTTTAGAATTTAATCTGTAAATATCTTGCTTGCCTTCGGCTAGTAAGCGCTCGTTTCTAGTGTAGTTTTTGCCAGAGCTTGGCCTTATCAACGCGTTATGTTTATCTAAAAGTTTTTGAATAACTTTGTAATCATAACCAGCGCATATTTCAGTTCTAAAGGTTTCTACAAAGACAAAAAATTCAGTATCACGGTATTTCTTTTCCTCACCTTCCTTATATACCTCGCCTGTAAAAATTGGCTGGCCGTCCGCCTCTTTAGCATCAAAGTGTTTGCGATAGCCCGCCTTGTTTAAAGTCTTAGGTGCATGTTGCGAGGTATCACTTGCTGGCCGCTCCCAATCACTAAAGCGGCTTTCACTGTGCAATTCAAAGAAGCGTTGCACCTGTGCCAGCATCGCCCGTTCTTCGGCGTTGCCAGTGCCACCGCGTTGCGTTAGCCATGCCTTAAAGCAAGTATCGGCGGCCTTAATCGCTTCGCCTTGTTGCCAGCCTGTAATACCCCACACGGTTGCAATTTCACCCGCCGCCGCTATCAATGCAAAGCGTAAGGCCGCTCTATTGGCTTGGCCGCCTGCATCACCATTTAGGTGCTTGTCGGTAAACTCTTTTTGTAGCTTCTTAACGTGACTATTAATCTTGTCTAGGTTTTCAACTAGCTTACTCAAAAACGCGATTGATGCCACGCCATAATATTTGCTCACAGCATTAATAAAATAATCACTAAATGCAGCACTTTTCTTTAAAGGCGCATATAGTTTAGAATCTTGCATAATGTAATCAGGCAACACTTCATAAATACCAAAGCCGCACCCTGCATCCGCTGGAATATCTAGCAAACGTATCTCTTGCCCTGCTTTAGGTTTGCGCCCTGCTAATGCCATGTGCTCGCTTAATCCAGCTTCGCCACTAGATAGAAACAATAAACGCCATGTAGCACCGTTACGCAAACCGATCGCCTTAGTCATACGCCCTTTACCGTCACCATTCGCAAGCATATAAGCAGCGTTCCCAATGTCTTTAGCATCAATTTGTGAGATTTCATCGAGTGCAAGTAAGCAGTCAGAATGTTGCGCCGCCACCACTTCTAATCCATTTATAGTCTGATTCCACCTCCGCATGTAATCCTGCCCGCCCCAAACAGACGAAGCCACCCGCAAAGCGGTTGTTTTGCCTGTACTGGAATCGCCCTTAAAATGTACGCCGCCGCTTTCCATGCCAGTCACCTCAAGCAACGGGCTTGCAAAAGCCGCGCTAATTGCAAACACTAGCCTTGAATTGCCAGCACACGGTTTAGCAATATTATCTTGCCAAGCGGCTAATGTGCCTTTTTGCTTAAAGGTGCTTTGCGTATTGGCCGCCGATTGAAAGATGATTTTTTCAATGTTATTGCCTATGGTTTTATTTGGCATAACAAAGCTGCCATCATGCCAGCCTGTACGCTCCACGCACCGCGCCCGCGCCTCTACTTTTGCCGTTTGTATGTGTTGCGTTAGCAGGTTGCGGGCTTTAGTCATGGTGGATATTTGCAAGCCCATTGACAGCAAAGCCCCACGATATTCAGCACCATCGCCCCGCAATAAATCCATAGGCATCGCCCACGCATGATGTACGCCGTCTAAATCATGAAATTCTAGAAGCCTGCCCCACGCTTCATTTTTAGAATCGCGAGTGACGGCGGTCACTTCTAACTTAGAGCATATCCACATAGGTGGTGCATCATTGCCAGCGTCATTTTTGCCGAAGTAATATAGGCCGTTATCATTTAAGTGAAAGCGGCTTTCGTGGCTTTCGCTTTCGGCGTTTTGCGTTGCTTGTTTGGCTGTGGTTTTCGGTTTTTCAGCTTCAAAAAAATCAGGCTTTTGGCTTAATTCGCTCATGGCTTCAGGTGTTAAACCCGCCGTCAGTAGATCCGCTGCATCGCCTTTATCGGGTAAATTATCAAACACGTCTAAGTTGATGGTTTTAATACTGGCCGCGCCCGCCATTTTCAGCAAGTTAGCAATGGCAATCATGCACTTGCGGCCTGCATCATCAAAATCAGGCCATAGCCATACAATGCGCCCATTAAGCGGCTGCCAGTCTGTTTTATTGGGCGATTGCGCCCCGTTAAGCATGGTGGTGGTTACTGCATCGGGTAGCAATTGCGCCGCCGCATCAGCGGCCTTTTCCCCTTCGCAAACAATCACTAGCGCATCAGGGCGATTGATAATTTTATCTAAGTTGTAAAGCGGCTTAGGTTCAGTTAAACCTTGCCAGCGCCAAGCGCGGGCTTTACTGGTGCTATGCTCGCAAAAAGTAAGCGGTGCAAATTGTTTGCGTTCGCCTTCGGCTTTAGCATCAAAGCGATACACATAGCAGGCCACGCCTTCGGCTAAACGATAAACCCACTGCATACTTGGCTTGCCATTTTTAAAATGCTCTGCGAATGGCGCGGGTGCGTCACTTGGCACGGGCAAGATTGCCACCCATTCTAGCGGCTCTTTTGTGGTTGATACGCTAGCCTTGCCAGCCTTATTTTGCGGGCTTGTAGCACGATTCTGTGCGTCACTTTTTTGGTAGGGAATGCCTAAAAACGCGCCCAAAGCTTTAGCCGCTGCAAATTGCGTTAAATCATCGATATAGGCAACCAAAGCCACTAAATCGCCACCGCGAACATCATCTAGGGCAAAATCTGCAAACGCCCCCGTGGTTAAATTGACTTTAAAACTGCCTAAGGCGCTATCGGTGCGCTTTGGGTTAAGGGTCACATACTCATGCCCTTCACGCTTGCCACCCGCGCACCAGTGGTCTAATACGCTATCAATAGAATTTAATGCGGCTGCGGCCACTTCTTTAATGTAGTTACCCGCCATATTAAAGCCCTACCAATATTTCAAATTCATTGATAGCGGCGATATACTCGGCTTCAGTATGTTGCTGGTGCTGGCGTAGCCAGCGCTCTTTTAATGCTGCAAGTGCATGATAAGAGTTTAATGCGGTTAGCTTTACATCGTCCGCTAGTGGGGCTTTAGCACCAGCACAATCAATGCTTTCTACTACATATTCAAGCTGTTCTTTAATGCCGCGTAGCCATATTAGATTTTCGTCAAGAGTTCCAAAGTAAAAACCTAGGTCATTAATGCTGTCTTTTACATTCTCTAAATTATTATTCAAGCTATCAATACCGTCTTTCAACGCTTCTAAATGCTCGTTTTTTACTACTGCTAGGCGCTCTTGTTGCTGAATAATGGCATGGCCTATCACTAAAAATGAGCTTGCTTGCTGCGACAATTTGCCGCCATTCAAAAAGTCATTTTCACCTAAGGTGTTTAGCCATTCGATGCCATTTTCTAGCAGTGAGTTTGCACACGCCATGCCCATTATTTCTAATGTAGTTTTGTTGTTTGTGCTATCCATTACTTCACCGCCTTATTTGCTTGACGGCTGTTTATCCAATTTGATATTTCGGTTTCGTACCAACCAACGGAACGTAAACCTAATTTTACCGATTGTGGGAAGTTGCCAGTTTTTAGCATGGCATAGATGGTGGAACGACTTAAGCCCGTACAGTCTTGAACGGCTTTAAGCCTTAAGATTTTTTGATTCATTTTTTGCACCTCATTAAACTTAATAATGTCTAGCGACTGCTAGATAGGTGCAATTAGAACTTGTATTTTTGGTTGTGTAATTTCGCTAAAATTTAAAAAATTGCATAATTAAAGACCTAACTCTTTTTTAGTGTCGTAGTAATATTTAGAGGCAAGGGTTGCACCTATTCCGTATTTTTCGCCTACCAGCTCAAATAAACCAATGTCAATAGCTGTATTTGGGTCATCTCTTTTTGTTTGAGTTATGCAACTCCAAATATTCATTCTAGTAATCGTTTTTTCATGAATATTTACTACATGCCTGCCTTTAGCATAAGGTAAGGTAAATACTTTGTCGTAAGACTTCGACCGCCCAGCTTCTAAATTTTCAATCGCTACTATATACTTTTCTGCGACCCAGTCGGGTAGTGCAACTTTGTGTTTGGCGCATAATTTGATTGCATGCATCAAACTGAATTTATTGCCACCATCATAAGAAGTTTTGCATTTTTTTATTTCATTAAGTGCATACCATTGAAACAATGGTAAGTTTAAATCATCGTCTGAAATATTTGGATTCTCGGCTTTTGTTTTTTGTATTCCAGCCCAAACCTCATCAAATAACGTTGTAGAATCAACCATACGCACCTCTCATACGCTCTTAAAAATAAGAAGCCACACCAGCAAGCGTAAGAGGCCGCCTGTTTTCGCATGGGGTAATTAAGCCCGTGCTAGGTGCAGCGTAAACCGTTAAATTTTGTGCTTAAATCTCATTCTAAATAATCACTTTTTGCTAGTGAATTTTCGGCAAGTGAAGCCACGCCCGCGAAAATTTAGCCGTTAAGTGTACGCCTTTGCACTTGTTAAGACTAATTGTCTGTATAGTCCGTACTCCATTTTAAAAAGTACGGTCATCTTACAAGCCAATAGATACGCCATGTCTGTGCTGCCTGTACTTGTCTGCGCCAATTAAAGGCATGACCGAAAGTTAAACGGCGGGTGAATGTGCCGCTATGTCAAACTCAACAGCCCCTTGCTGTAATTGACGCATACCAAGCATTGCAGCCTTAGCAAGGGCTTTAGTAAAGCCCATCTCAATGCCCCATCCGCTAGACTGCCAATATCCTGAATTCATTGCAAACTCAATCGCATGAAATGCCTCTACCTCGTTAATTAAAGCAAGTTGCCTTACTTCATTAAAGTATTTCTCACCAATTATTAGACCTTCATGCCAATTACCATTTTTATCATGTGGCACATCCCAGTTATTTATTCGGTCTTGACTATCTCTTGAAGTGAATGATAAATCGTTACGATCTTGGATTGTCCTTGATTCACTGATTGACTCTAACTTATTGGTTCTAGCTGGTTGGCTTGATTCCCATTCTAAGGCCGCCTTGAGCACCTGACAGTGGTAATTCATGCCTGCATTTGTCGTTTCACTTGCCCCTTCATTCTCTATGTCAACGTCTTGAATAATCGAAATTCCATGACAAACATTTTGCAATGTTGTAGAAAATGAATGTGTATCGATATATGGATTTAAAGAGCTCGCTTGTTTTCTTGCTAGTGTGATAAATGAATTATCTAGGTTAAAATCGTTGTTAGCCATGTTGTAAAACTCCTTATAGTTTTCATTGTGGTTAGAGGTTGCTAGTGGTGCGAACACTAACAACCTCGCTTTTATACGTTAGCCGAACGTATCACGGTTAAAACAGATCATGCAGCGCCTTTAATTGGTATCACCTTCGCACCAGCCTTAAGCTCGTCTAAATAATCCGCCCATGCTTGCATCATGGCTGTACGTTGCTCAATAAACTTAGTGCGGTTATATGCAGCTCCTAACGCATCAGGTACTTTGTGTGCTAGTTGGTGTTCAATAATATAAGGGTCAATGTTTAAGCGTTCATGCAATATCGTTCTAGCCATTGCCCTAAAGCCATGAGCAGTTATATCTTGCTGTGTGTCGTAGCCCATACGCTTTAATGCTGCATTGATAGCCGCCGCACTCATAGGCTTTTTAGGGTCATGCCCACCTTGAAAAACAAACTCACCATGTCCACTAAGCGGGTGCATGTCTGCAAAAAATTTAGCGGCCTGTGTTGATAATGGTACTAGGTGCATAGTATTAGTTTTGCTTACACGATAACGCCATTCGTTAGCCTCTAAGTCTATATCTGCCCATTTAGCAGTGCGTAACTCGCTAGGGCGAGTGAAAACCAAGGGTGACAATTTGAGGGCTGTCTGTACGGTGAAAGAGCCTGTAAAGCCATCTATTGCGCGTAATAGCTCGGCAATCTCTTTAGGTTCGGTAAACGCTGCCATGTGCTTAACTACTGTGGCAGGTAACGCGCCTCTTAAATCCACGCATGGGTCTCGCAATGCCCTGCCCGTTTGCACTGCATATCTAAACACCTGGCTAGTGGCTTGTAATGTACGGTGGGCGGTTTCAAGTTTATTTAAGTTCTCGATACGCTTTACCACTTGTAAAATTTGTGGGGCGTTTATTTCTGACATTGCCTTGTTACCTAACCACGGGAATATATAGCTCTCTAATCGCCTCATAGTGCGATCTTGGTGCGATGCTGTTTTATTGGTGAAGTAACTTTTTGCCCACTCTTTAGCCACCACTTCAAAGCTATTGGTTGCGGCCAACTTACTTGCCGTTTTTTCAGCCTTGCGATTATCAGCAGGGTTAATGCCATCCGATAGTTTTTTGCGTTCTACTGCATGGCGTGCTCTAGCATCTTTTAAACCAACATCGGGATAAGTGCCAAGCGATAATCTTAGTTCCTTTCCCCCAAATCTAAACTTATAACGCCACCACTTGCCCCCACTTGGAGCAACTTCAAGATAAAGCCCGCCGCCATCAGATAGTTTATATGGCTTGTCTTTAGGCTTTGCGCCCTTTATTGCTATATCGGTTAATGACATATTCACCTCAATGGGGGCAACTTATTTGCTATGGGGGCATTTTTTGACTGTTGCCCCCATAGTTGCCCCTTGTTGTATTCGGATTAGACAAGACGAGATTAAACACTATAAGACAAAAAGTCAATAAAAAACCCGCACTTAGGCGGGTTCTCTACACTTCACTGGACGGCTTAAAACACTAAAATGGTGGAGCTGGCGGGAATCGAACCCGCGTCCGCAAATCCTCCACAGACAGTTCTACATACTTAGCCTTGTTGTTTAATTTAATCTG
>JAYVDE010000036.1:0-7998 GCA_043749575.1 Burkholderiaceae bacterium
TCCTCGCCATAGCTGGGCTATGGCTGTGGTTTGCGCCTTGCAGCCCATCCCAAACCAGGGCGCCCACACTCGCGAGGACTTGTTCAGCATGGCCTTAGCTCGCGAGCGAGTCGCGCGGCAACGCCTGGGTGAACTGCCGACCAAAGTTGCGATTGTAGACAGCCACCGGCGCGCCGCAGCGCGCCGGCCCGGCGCTCAGACCGCCAGCAGCTCGACTTCGAACACCAGCGTGGCGTTGGGCGGGATCACGCCGCCGGCACCACGCGGGCCATAGCCCAGCTCAGGCGGGATCACCAGCACACGGGTGCCGCCGACCTTCATGCCCTGCACGCCGTCGTCCCAACCGCGGATGACCTGGCCGGCACCCAGCTGAAAGCGAAACGGGTCGCCGCGGTCCTTGCTGGAATCGAACTTCTTGCCGCGGCTGTTCTCGGCCGCCGGGTCATGCAGCCAGCCGGTGTAGTGCACGGTGACGCGCACGCCCGAAACGGCTTGCGCGCCGTCGCCGACCACCAACTCGGTTATTTCCAGCGGTTGGCGCTCGGGCTCGGCCAGCAACTCGACCTCGAACACCAGCGTGGCGTTGGGCGGTATGTCGCCACCGGCGCCACGTGCGCCGTAGCCCAGCTCGGGCGGGATCGTCAGCACGCGGGTGCCGCCAGCCTTCATGCCCTGCACACCTTCGTCCCAGCCGCGGATCACCGAACCGGCGCCCAGCTCAAACTCGAACGGATCGCCGCGGTCTTTGCTGCTGTCAAACTTTTTACCGCGGCCGTTGGCGGCAGCCGGGTCTTGCAGCCAGCCGGTGTAGTGCACGGTGACGGGCTGGCCGGCCCGCGCTTCGGCGCCGGTGCCCGGCACGGTGTCGTCGTATTGCAGGCCGGAGGCGGTGGTGGTCATCGGGCTGTCCTGAGGGGCTGAAAAGGGCTGCCGATCATGCCATCGGTGGCCGCCCGCTGCGGCGCACCGGCGATTCAGCGGGCGAATCGCCGGTTGAAGTGGCGCTTGGTGTGGCGGCTGGTGTGGCGCGTGATGTTGCCGTTGGTGTGGCGGGTGGTGTGGCGGGTGATGTGGCGGTGGCTGCGGCCATGAATGCGGCGGCTGGTGTTTCGGCCGCTGGTTTGCCCGCTGGCTCAGCCGACCGCAGCCAGGCCGCCGCCCAGGCGGCCATGGCCGCCGCCAGCCAGTCGGCCACGCTGCCCGCCGCCAGGGTCGGCAGGCCCAGCACGCGGCCGGCGGCCTGCAGGGCGGCCAGCGGGTCGGTGGTGTCCAGCGGCGCCGCACCGTTCTGCTTGCTGAGCTTGTGGCCATCGCTGCCGCACACCAGCGCGGTGTGCAGGTAGAACGGTGTGGCCAGCCCCAGCAGCCGTTGCAGGTGGATCTGTCGCGCGGTGTTGTCGGCCAGGTCCTGGCCGCGCACCACGTCGGTCACGCCCTGCATCGCATCGTCGACCACCACCGCCAGTTGGTAGGCCCACAGACCATCGGCGCGTTGCAGCACGAAGTCGCCGACCTCGCGGGTTAGGTTCTGCCGCTGCGGGCCCAGCCGCCGGTCGTGCCATGGGATGCCGATGTCACCGCCTTGCGGCGCTGCCGTGCGCAGCCGAATGGCCCGCGCCGGCTTGCCGTGCAGCCCGCTGCGACAAGTGCCGGGGTAGATGCGCTCGCCAAAGCGCTGGTGCTGGTGGTCCTGGCTCAGGGCGACCTGCGCGGCTTCGATCTCGCGCCGGGTGCAGCCGCAGGCATAGGCCCAGCCGGATTGCAACAGGGCATCCAGCGCCGCCTGGTAGGCCGCGCCACGGCTTGATTGGCGCAGCGGCGGCGCGTCGGGCAGCAGGCCGACGGCCGCCAGCTGGGCCAGGATCACTTCGGCGGCACCGGCGCTGCAGCGCGGCGTGTCGACATCCTCGATGCGCAGCCACCAAAGGCCGTCATGGGCGCGGGCGTCCAACCAGCTGGCCAGTGCGGCCACCAGGCTGCCAGCGTGCAGCGGTCCGGTGGGCGAGGGTGCAAAGCGGCCGATGTAGCGGCCAACGTTGCGGCAGACAGCGCTGCCGACCGGTTGGCCGGCAGGGCCCCCGGGATCAGGCCCGGCCGGCTTGTCGGCCACGCCGGATCAGGCCACTGCGACCGGCAGCCCGATGGTGCGCGCCAGCAGCGCCTGCCGGGTGGCCGGGCTGTCCAGCTGGTCCAGCCACCACTGCAGGGCCAGGCCCTGCGGCGCCTTGCGGGGTTGGGTGGTGGCCGCGCTGCGCCAGGCGTAGCCGAACTGCGCCGGCTGGCGTGCTCGCTGCACCGGCTTGGCCACCAGCCGGCCCAGCCGCAGCTGTTCGCGCACCTGGGGCTCGGGCACGAAGCCGAGCCCCAAGCCGCGGATCAGTGCCTCGATCTTGGCGGCCATCGTCGGCACGGTGAACACGTCCTGGCCGGGCAGCAGGTTGACGGTGACCGGCGACAGCTGGTGCGCCGAATCGGCTACCGCCACCGCGCGGTGGGCCAGGATCTGGCCGTCGCTGAGCGGCTCGGTGGCCTGCGCCAGTGGGTGGTGCGGCGCCATCGCGAAGACAAAGTCGACCGCGCCGAGCAAGCGCAGCTCGATGCCCGGCTGCGGCGGTGAATTCATCAACGCGCCGATCGCCAGGTCGGCCTGGCCATTGACCAGCGCCTCCCACAGCCCGGCCAGCACCTCGCTGCGCAGCCGCAGCCGGGTACCGGGGCCCTTGCCGTCGGCGCCCGGCAGCGCGAAAAAACCCTCGACCAGCTCGAAGATCGTCAGCCGCGAGATCACGTCGTCGAAGGCCACCGTCAGCTCGCTCTCCCAGCCGGTGGCGACGCGGCGCACGCGGTTGGCCACCGCGTCCATCTCGGCCAGCAGGCGGCGGCCTTCGTCCAACAGTTCTTGGCCGGCGGCGGTCAGCTGGGCCTGGCGTGAGCGGCGGTCGAACAGCAGCACGTCCAGCGCGTCTTCGAGTTGGCGCACGCTGTAGGTCAGCGCCGACGGCACCCGGCCCATTTCGCGCGCGGCGGCAGCAAAACTGCCGGTGCGGGCGATGGCGTCCATCATCTGCAAGGCGTCGGGCGTCAGGGCATTGCGGCGGGGGCTGCTCATCAGGGCTTCATCTTATTTGAACGGCCGCTTCAAGCGGTGGCGGGTCTGCGGCAAGCCGGCCAATGCGACGATGTCGGTACCCAAGGAGAACCGCATGATCACGCTGCGCCGCAGTGCCGACCGAGGCTGGGCCGACCACGGCTGGCTCAAAAGCTTCCACACCTTCTCGTTTGCCGATTACCACGATCCGGCCCAAATGGGCTTTGGCAACCTGCGCGTGATCAACGAGGACCGCATCGCCCCGGGCACCGGTTTTGGCAGCCACGGCCACCGCGACATGGAGATCATCAGCTACGTGCTCGAGGGCGCGCTGGCCCACCAAGACAGCATCGGCAACGGCACCGCCATCGTGCCCGGCGAGTTGCAGCGCATGACCGCCGGCAGCGGCGTGCGCCACAGCGAGTTCAACCACGCCAAGGACGCGAGCAGCCATTTCCTGCAGATCTGGCTGCTGCCGAGTGCCGCCAACCTGGTGCCCGGCTACGAGCAGAAGGCGTTTTCCAACGCCGCCAAACGTGGCCGCTTGTGCTTGGTGGCCGCACCGGCCGAGCAGGCTGGCCCGGCAGGCGCGGTGACGCTGCACGCCGATGCGGCGATCCGCGCCGGGCTGTTCGACGGTGACGAAGCGGCCGCGCTGGCGCTAGCCCCAGCGCGCCGCACCTGGGTGCACGTGGCGCGCGGCGCGATCACCGTCAACGGCCAGGCGCTGTCGGCCGGTGACGCGATGGGCCTGGTCGACGAGCGGCTGCTGACGCTGACCGCCGGGCAGGGCGCCGAGGTGCTGGTGTTCGACCTGGCGGCATAAGCCGCCTCGCCGCCAAGGCACCGCCGCCGAGCCCCCCGGCCAGGCCGACTACAGGGCGGCCGACTGGAGCGGACGCCTGGGGCGGGCGCCTGAGACGGACCACTGGAGCGGCCCCCTACAGTGCGGCCCATGGACACTCTGTTGAAGCCGCTGACGCTGTTGCCCTGGCCCGATTGGCTGGCGCTGGCGCTGTTTTTTACCGGCTGGGTGGCCTACGCCACCTGGGCGAAGCGCCGCGCCGAGGTGCGGCCGTCGATCCTGGCCACCACCAACCAGTGGCGGCGGCGCTGGATGTTGCAGGCCACCTTCCGCGAGAACCGCATCGTCGATTCAGCGGTCACCCAGAGCCTGTCGGCGAGCCCATCGTTTTTTGCCTCGACCAGCATCCTGATCATCGGCGGCTTGCTGGCGGCGATGGGCGCGACCGAGCAGGCCAGCGAGCTGGTGCACGAGCTGCCGTTTGCCGCGCGCACGTCGGCGCTGGTGTTCGACCTCAAGCTGGCGCTGCTGGCGGCGATCTTCGTGCACGCTTTCTTCCGCTTCACCTGGAGCCTGCGGCAGTACAGCTTCGGCGCCATCATTGTTGGCGCCGCACCCGAGGCCCGGCTGTTCGTCACCGACGCCCAGCGCGAGGCTTTTGCCGACCACGCCGGTCGGGTGATGGGCTTGGCCGCCGAGGCCTTCAACGACGGCCTGCGTGCCTACTACCTGTCGTTTGCCGCGGTGGCCTGGTTCTTTTCGGCCTGGGCCTTCATCGCCGCCACGGTGATGGTGCTGTGGGTGCTGTACCGGCGGGAATTCCACTCCGAAGTGCTGGTCGCGCTGCGCAGCGGCTTGACACGCTGATCAGCGGGTCGGCACCGATGGACTCGACGGCGCCGTGGCCGCCGACACCACCGCAGCACCGATGCCGAGAAAGGCCTTCACCGCGGCCACCGTGCGTGCCGGGTCTTCTTCCTGCGGCACATGGCCCAGCCCGTCGAACAGCAGCACCTGGGCGCCGGGGATGTCGCGGGCAAAGCGTTGGGCCACTGTGGGCGGGATGATCCGGTCGCGCCCGCCCCACAGCACCAGCGTAGGCGCGACGATCCCGCTGACCCGCGCTACACCTTCGGCCGGCGACCAGCTCTGCGCCCGTTGCACCAGCGCGGCGCGGTTGCCGGCACGCAGCGTCAGCTCGTAGTAGCGGTCGACCAGCAGCTCGGTGATCTTGGCCGGGTCGCCGTACACCGACTGCAGGCCCTGCACCACCAGCCACCGCGGCAACAGGTATTCGGCGACATGGCCCAGCACCGGCAAGCGGGCGATTTGCCAGCCCAGCGGCACCTGGCTGGCCGCCAGCGGGTAGCCGGCCGCGTCCACCAGCACCAGCTGCGCCACCCGCTGCGGCGCGGCCGCGGCGATGCGCCAGGCCACCTCACCGACCAGTGAATTGCCGGCGACAACACATTGCGGCACCGCCAGCCGGTCGAGCACATCGAGCACGAAGCGGGCGTAATTCGACCCGGTATAGGCCTGGCCGGCATAAGCGCCGGTGAACGGGCCGGTCAAACCAAAGGCCGGCAAGTCGAGGCTGATCACCCGGCGCTGGCCGCGCAGCGCGCGGGTCCAACCCTCCCAGGTGTGCAGGCTGGCTGAGGTGCCGTGCAGCAGCACGATGGGCAGCGGGTCGTCGCGCGGGCCAACATCGCGGTAGTGAACCAGTTGGCCGTTCAGGTCGATGAATTCCGATGGCGGTGGTGCCCAGCGGGCGACCAGGCTGTCGACCGAGCGGTCGGGCGCCTGCAACTGCGGCAGCGCCAGCGCACTGACCAGCAGCAACAGGCCGAACAAGCGCAGCAGCAGGCTGAACACCGCGGATGTCCGCTCAGGCCGCCGGCGCCGATGGGGTCGCCGATGGGGTCGTCAATGGGGTGGCCAAAGTGGTCGCCAACGTCGTCGCCAAAGCCTCGCGCTGGTCGAACACGAAACACTGGCCGCGCCAGCCCGGCGCCAGGCCCGCGGTGTCCTCGAAGTACTTCAGGATGCCGCCGTCCAGCTGCCAGGTGTGCGGCAGGCCCCCTTGCTGCATCACCAATGCCGCCTTCTCGCAGCGGATGCCGCCGGTGCAGTAGCTGATCACGGTGTGGCCGGCCAAGCTGTCGCGGTGGGCGGCCAGCGCAGCGGGGAAATCGCTGAAACGCTGCAAGCGCCAATCGACCGCGCCGTCGAAGGCGCCGGCGTCGACCTCGAAGGCATTGCGGGTGTCCAGCAGCTTGATCGGCCGGCCCTCGTCGCAGTGGCCTTGGATGATCCAGCGCGCCAGCGTGGCAGCGGCCACCGCCGGGGCGCGGCCGGCGGCCGGGCGGATCGCCGGCTGGTTCATCCGGATGATCTCGGGCTTGAGCTTGAATTTCAGCCGCTTGAAGGGCTGAACAGCGCTCCAGCTTTCTTTCACCGCCAGGTCGCTGAAGCGCGGGTCGCCGCGCAGCACGGCCAGCCAGTCGGCCACGGGCTCGGGCCGGCCAGCCAGACACAAATTGATGCCCTCTTCGGCCAGCAGCACGCTGCCTTTCAGGCCGGCCTGTTCAGCCTGGTGGAACAGGTGGTCGCGCAGCGCGGGGGCATCGGCCAGGGCCACAAAACGGTAGGCGGCGATGTTCAGGAAGGATAGTTTCACCCCGGGATTGTAAAAACGGGCCAGACCCCCGTCCCTACAATCGCTGGATGTCCTTCGTCCACCTGCGCACCCACACCGAATACTCCGTCGTCGACGGCACCTTGCGCATCGCCGATGCCGCTGCGCTGGCGCGGTCCGACGGCCAGCCGGCGCTGGCGATCAGCGACCTCAGCAACCTGTTCGGCGCGGTCAAGTTCTACAAGGCCTGCCGGGGATCGGGCATCAAACCGATCATCGGTGCCGACATCTTCGTCGAGCCCGATGTGGCGGGCCCGGGCAACGGATCGTCGCCAGATCGGCAGGCCAGCCGCCTGTTGTTGCTGGTGCAAAACCGCCAGGGCTACCTCAACCTGTGTGAGTTGCTGGCCCGGGCCTGGGTGAAAAACGCCCAGCGCGCCCAGGCCTGGGTCAAGTGGGATTGGCTCGAAGAACTGGGCGGCGGCCTGATCGCGCTGTCGGGCGCCGACCTGGGCGCGGTCGGTGTGGCGCTGTTGGCCGGCGACACCGAGCGCGCCCGCGCGGCGGCGCAACGCTTGGCCGGGCTGTTCCCGGGCCGTTTCTACCTGGAGGTGCAGCGCGCCGGCCTGCCGACCCACGAGGCCCATGTGCGCGCCCTGGTGCCGCTGGCCGCTGAGTTGGGCTTGCCGGTGGTCGCCACCCACCCCATTGAATTTGCTTCTGCCGACGACTTCGATGCCCACGAGGCGCGGGTCTGCGTCGCCGAGGGCGAAACCCTGGCCAACCCCAAGCGCATCAAGCGCTTCAGCCGCGAGCAGTACTTCAAGACCCGCTCGCAGATGGCCATGCTGTTTGCCGACCTGCCCAGCGCGCTGGCCAACTCGGTGGTGATCGCCCAGCGCTGCAACCTGACGCTGGCGATGGGCAAGAACTACTTGCCTGACTTCCCGACGCCGCTGTTGCTGGACGGCCCCGACAAGGGCCAACCCACTCCCATGGGCGACTACTTCGGCCAGGTCAGCCATGACGGCCTGGAAGCCCGACTGGTCATGCTGTACCCCGATGTGGCCAAGCGCGACGCCGAGCGTGCGCGTTATGTCGAGCGGCTGGATTTCGAGATCGCCACCATCTTGAAGATGGGCTTCCCGGGCTACTTCCTGATCGTCGCCGACTTCATCATCTGGGCCAAGACCCACGGCTGCCCGGTCGGCCCGGGCCGAGGCTCGGGCGCGGGCTCGCTGGTGGCCTACGCGATGAAGATCACCGACCTCGACCCGCTGCAGTACAACCTGCTGTTCGAGCGCTTCCTCAATCCGGAGCGGGTGTCGATGCCCGACTTCGACATCGACTTCTGCCAAAACGGGCGCGACCGCGTCATCGACTACGTCAAGAACAAATACGGCGCGGATTCCGTGTCGCAGATCGCGACCTTTGGAACGCTGGCGGCCCGTGCGGCCATGGTGCCGA
>JAYVDE010000037.1:0-2896 GCA_043749575.1 Burkholderiaceae bacterium
GACGCGCTCTTCGGGCTGCAGTTGGCGGTAGCTGAGATTGGGCATCGGAGTACCTTACTCGCTGTGCTGGTGTTGCGCTTCAGACTTGAGACTGCGCGGCTTGCGCTCCTCCGACAACAAAAGAGCCGACGAAGCCGCGCGTCTGCACGGCCGGACTGGCCGACTCCAGCGGCTGGCGGAAGACCACGGAGCGCACGTCGATGCAGAACAGCACCTGCACGGCGGGCGTGTTCGGCGCCGCGGCCGGCACGGGCTGGCTCGAGCCGGCGATCAGCGGCTGCTGGTAGGCGATCTCGACCGCGCTCTGCAGCAGCCAGTCGCTGCGCTGGGCCCGGCGCAGCGCAGCGGCCGCCGCCGCTGCACCGCCCCAATGCGCGGCCCAGCCCGCTGACAGCGTGCCGAGCGGTCCGTCCCATCGCCCAGCTGGCCTGGTGGCGGTCAAAAGAAGGCGGCGCAGTGCTGGCTGACCTGGTGGGTGAATGAGCTCGGACCAGCGCAGGCCCGGCCGCGGTGGCGCACCGAGGTCGCGCAAATCCGTGACCAGCGGCAGGCGTGCCAGCGGTGTCAAGTTGCCCTGCAGCGCGGCGACCAGCTCGGCGACCAGTCTAGCCAGCTGCGCATCGGCCGTGCCAGCAGCGCCTAGTGCCTACGGCAGCGCTTTCGACAGCGGACTGCAGGTGCCCCAGCTGCAGCCGGCCAGCCGCTCATTGCGCCCGGAACCACTCGCGAGGCTTCGTCAGCCGCGTTCCGGCCAGGGTGCCAAGCACCGCTGCGGCCTCGGGGCATCGGCCGCCCGACCCAGCCCCAGTAGAGGTTGACGGCGATGAACTCGTCTAACGGCTAGGTCGGCGCCACGCGCGCGGCGGCGGCGGCGATCTGGTCGGCCAGCGTGCTCGACCGCCAGCAGGCCGGCGCGATGCGGGCCCGCCCGCTCGATCAAGCCGCCCGGGCCGTTGTCAGCTGGGCCCCGGCCGCCACCCAGGCGCCACCACGGTGCTGCTCGACGGCATCGGTCAGCGGGTCGATCCGGAACAGGTGCAGCCAGCCGTTGCCCACGAGCTGGCGCACGATCTGGTGGCCGGCCATCACCGTGTCGATCGCCGCGCGGGGTGCCTCGATGAAGACGCTCAGGCGCAGCGGCGTGTGGCGCAGCGTATGGCCGTCGTGCAGCGCCTGCATCGGCAGCCCGATGCGCAGGTCGCCGCAATTGCCATCGAACACACCCACCAACCGGTCAGCCTGGTGGGCAAGCCTCGTCGCCAGGGCAAGGCGTTCCGCTTTCCTGATGAACTGGCCGACGTGCCACTGCTGCTGCCCGGGCGCGACAACGACATCCGCGCCGGCTTCGACCTGCTGTGCGAGCGGCTCGGCATCCGCTACCGGCTGCGCGCCAAGGTCGACGACATGGCCTTGCTGCGCTTGCTGGCCCGAGACTCCGACAGCGTGGCGCTGCTGCCCACGGTGGTGGGTGCAGGACGAGCTGCGCAGCGGCCGCCTGGTCGAGTACGCCGTCGTGCCCGACCTGCATGAGAGTTTCTACGCCATCTCGGTGCAGCGGCATTTCTCGCCGCCGCTGCTGAAAACGCTGCTGCAACAGTCGGAGGCGGCGGTGCTGGGCACGCTGGGCGGGTGATGACAGCCGCGGGCCGCGACGCGCGGTGGCGCAGACCGCCCGCCAGCCCGCCAGCAGGCCGCGCCCGCCAACCTGCGGCCGAACCCACCCAGGGAAAACCGGACTTTCCAGCGCGCAATCACAGAATTACAGTGGTCCGATGGCTGAGACCGACCCGCCCAGTGGCCGCCGCGTCGGCGCTGGTGTCGGCACTGGTGTGATCGCTGGTGTGAAAGCCGTTCCAAGCGCCAGCTTGAAAGCCGTTGCAAAGAAGGCCGCCAGCCCTGCCCGGCCTGCCGCCGGCAGCCCCACGGACCGCATCAACCCCAGCCAGGACCGCCAAGACCGCCAATTGCGCCAACTGCGCCAGTTGCTGGCCGACTGCCGGCGCCTGCTGAGCGAGCGCGGCGAAGCCAACGGCCCGGGCATCGCCGCGGGCATCGTCAGCCAGCTCGACACCATGCCTGACGAGTTGCGCGCGCGGTTTTTCGACCACCTGGCGCGAGACTTTTCGCCCGACCCGAAAAAGGTGCTGGCCAGCGCGCTGGCCTATGCCCAGGCGCCGGGCAATACCGAGCACCTGATCGCACTGACCCAAGCCGCCGAGCCGCCGCGCCAAGAGCTGTTTCGCCGCCTGAACCGCACGCCCGGCGGCACGGCTGCCCTGGTGCGGCTGCGCCGCGCACTGCTCGAGCGCCTGCCCAAACAGCCCGCGCTGGCCGGTGTCGAGCACGACTTGCTGCACCTGCTGGGCAGTTGGTTCAACCCCGGCTTTCTGCAGATGCGCAAGGTCGACTGGAACTCACCGGCGCAGCTGCTGGAGCAAATCATCCGCCACGAGGCGGTGCATGAGGTCGACGGCTGGGACGACCTGCGCCGCCGGCTGCAGCCCGACCGCCGCTGCTTCGCCTTCTTCCACCCGCATCTGCCCGACGAGCCGCTGATCTTCGTCGAGGTGGCGCTGGTGCCCGAGATGGCCGGTGCCATCGCGCCGCTGATCGACAAAAAATCGCAACCCCTGCCGTCCGAGGACTACAAGGTGGCGGTTTTTTATTCGATCAGCAACTGCCAGCCGGGGCTGCGCGGTGTGTCGCTGGGCAACTGGCCGGATCGCGGGACGGACAAGGGCTTCACCTTCCGTGGTGGAGGGATCGGCGTCGTGCGAGGTCGGTGGGGAGTTTTATGGAATAGTCGCGCCGACCGCCCGTCCTTACAGGGTGACCGTCTTTGCCGCGTTCCGTGTCCTGATGCGTCGGCTCAACTCGGCACCGAATTCATTCCTTG
>JAYVDE010000038.1:0-7988 GCA_043749575.1 Burkholderiaceae bacterium
CGATAGCACCTGAACGGCGCGTGGCTGGCCTATCCACCGCGCTGCCAGCCTCAAGGTCGGTTGGCTTACGCATACTGCTGAAAGACTTCCATCAGGTAGCGGGGAATTTCGAACAGCGTCCAGGCCGAGCCTTCGCGATGCAGAAACTTGATGTCCTGGCGACCGCGCGCCGTCAGCTCGAAACCGGGATCGTTGCCCTTGGGTGCCAGCCTGCCAAACTCGAAATTCAGGCTCACGCCGTAAGGGATGAATCGGTTCAGCGACAAACGAATGCAAATTTCATCAAAGACCACGAACTCGTCGGAGTAGTCACAGCTCGCATGCGCTGTCACGAGGCGGAGGTCGCCAGAGCGCAGTTCCATCAGCGCCTGCGGCGCGTGCTCGCGCAGAAACATCTCCCGGCACTTGCCTTGCCAGACGAAGTAGTTGCTGAAGTAGACGTTGCCCACCACATTGGTCTCTTCGAAGGTCACGACATGGTGCAGGTCGAATGTGCGTCTGCTCATGGGCACGCTCCCGCATTGGCAAAGGTCACGGGAATCGGCTGTTGGCTCGGGTCATGGCCACCGGCCGCGCGTGCTGGACCACCCAATGTTGTGGTCACGGCCACCGCAATCGCTGTTTCAACAGCTTGCCCTGCCAGCCGGACCAGGCCGACCGCCACGCTGCCATCATGGCTTTGCAACTTCACGATCGGGCCACAGTGCGGCGCATCGACGCTGCTGGCCTGCCGCACTTCGAACGGCCAATCGCGCTGCCCTAGTTTCTGTAGGCACTCAGACGCCGACCAGACGACCAGGCAGGCCACATCCGGCGCCAACCCCGTGCTTGCCGCCAGATCGCGCGCGAAGCCCCATCGCTGCAGCCCAAGCAACAGTGGCCAATCAGTGGCAGCGCCAGCCGGCAGCGCCTGGACGTCGCAAGCGATGTGCTTGCCCCGGTGCGCGACCGCCAGCGTCACGTCGTCGCCATGGGCAATCGACACCTGATGGCCGGCCACCTGAGGCGCACCGTCTGCGCGGTGCATCAGGACCGCCTGCGGGCCGAGCGCGCGACGAATCGCCATTCGCGACGATGAGGGCTGGCGGCCGCCGCCGCAGACGCCGACTTGCCATTCGGACTCGCCCAGAATGTCGAGCAGCAGGCGACCGACAAACGGCTCCAGCAGTGCGATGTCGATGTCGCGCCGCAGGCTGCGGTCGCCCTTGTCGGACAAGACCCGCGCGACCCGCAGACCGGTCCAGCGTTCGATGGCCTCGCCAGCCAGGTTGCAGACATCGACGTTGAACGTGAATTCGCGCCCGTCGCTGGCGGTCTGCGTGGCCGAGATAAGGTATTCGGAGGTGGCCTGCAAGCAAGCGATTTCGACGCTTGTCACCCCCACCGGCAGCACCGGATGCTGCGGAATACAGACCTGCAAGGCGTGCAGCACCGCGTCGCGCAAGGCCGGGTCGCCACCTGCCAACAGCGGGCTTTGTAGCGGCCCGTACCAGCGCTGCTGGCTGCCGGCCCGCGTGTGGGCGATACACCCGCGCGCAGCGATCCGGTGGTAGCCCTCGACGCGCCGAAAAGTCGGTCCGTGAAACACCAGCCCGCTGTATAGAACCCGTTGCGCCGGCACACCATCTTGCGAAAGCGCAAGTGTCAGATTGGCAACGGGCGCTCTGTTCCAGTGCAGCCGTGCCGAGAAATGATCGACCGCGTGGTCGGTGGTGCTGCATCGCAGACTCGCGCGAATCGACCCGTCCGGCTGCACCAGCGCCGATGTGCGCAGAACAAACCGCTGGCCGGGCGAACAGGAGATCGCGTCGCCAATCCGCAGATCTTCGATCACGGGCAGGCCAACGCCGCGGCCCAGGCACTGCGCGGCCGACAACATCGCTTCGATCGCCCCGACCAGGGGGAAAACCGGCAAGCCGTAGGGGGCGTGATCGAGAAGATAAGGGTCGGTGTCGGTCGACAGTTCAGCGTCTGCGACCAACTCGATGCCGGGGTAGAACACGCGGGGCCACTCGAGGAACCGATGGCGGTGCAGCGCGGGCAGGTCCGCCAGCGGGCCAGGAACTCTGCCGTAGCGTCCGCTCACGATCAGCGGCTCACCCTGGTGGCTGGATTCGAGAATCGCGCGCAGTACGTCGAGCGCCTCGGCGGTATCGAGCGCCCGCGTGTCGGCACGCGCCAGTTCGTCGAGCACGCCGTCCAGCTTGGTCGCCATGCCGGTTTCCCGCCATGCCGACCAACAGATCGGAATACAGCGTGTCAATGGCGAGGTGCTCGCATAGGCTTGCAGCTGCCCGACCAGCCATTCATTGGCCAACGCATAGTGCGACTCGCCGCGCAGGCCAAACTCGCCGATGATCGACGCGAATCCGACCAGCAGGCGCAACTGCCCGGGACGCAAGGCCTGCAGCAGATGGGCCATCGAGCTTACTTTGGCCGCCAGCGTCGCCTGCATAGCCGCCAGATCAAGCTCGCGCAGCGCCAATGGGCGGTTGATACCGGCCGCGTGAATGATGGCCGTCACTGCGCCGCAGCTGCGCTCGATGCTGCGGATGGCCAGTTGGGTTGCGCCAGCGTCGCTGAGGTCGGCCTGCACATAGGTCGACAGCAGGCCCGAGGCCTTCAGCGCGGCCAAGGTCGCTTGAACCTCAGGGTCCTGCGCCGGACTGCGGCCGACCAGTGCCAGCCGGCAACCGTACGCCGCGCCAAGGAAGCGCGCAGTGGCGGCGCCGATGCCCTTCGCACCGCCGGTCAGCAGGACGAGGTCCGCAGGGCCGGGAAGCCATTGATCGGCTTGAGACTCGACCGGCTGCAGCGCAAGCTGTCTGGTCTGAGCTTTGAGGCCCTTCAAGCGCAGTTCTGAATAAGCACGCGACCGGCGGCAGAACTCGCGAACACCGCGGGCCAGTGCATCGAGATTCAACTGTTCGTACTGCACCACGCAGATGCGGTGCTCAGGCAACTCGGCGGCGACTGAACGCAGGAACCCGTTGGCTATTTGGGCCCCTTGCAGCACCAGTAGACCGCCGGCAGATTCACGCGCTGCCATCGCCTTGGTTGCGGCCAACAATCTGGCGACAACATCGGCGTTGGCGTCGGCGTTCGTGTCGGCGTTCGCGTCGGCCGGCAAGATCAGCAGTGTCGCAAGCGAGGCGTCGACATCGAACAGCCCCGCCGCCGCCTGGCGCAGTTCGCCAGCCAGCGGTGCCAGCGTGTCGTCGAGTTGCAGGCGGCAGGGCCAAACGCTTGGCTCATCGACCGGCGCCTCGTCCGCAGCCTCCCAACGATGGCTAAACACGCGCACCCAAGCTTCGATTCCCGATGGCACATCGGCCGCAAGCGAACTGCCGGCGGCCTCGGCGGACCGGAGTTGTTCCAGATGGCGGGCAATCTCGCCCACCGATGCATTCGCGATCTCGCCCGGGTTGAACGGCAGTCTGGCGATGCCGAGTTGCCTGGCAGCGCTGGCTACCGCGTGGCGGGCACGGATCGAGTTCAGGTGCAGATCGGCCAACAGGCGCGAGTCGGCAGAAACACGGGTCGGCGGCAAACCGGCCAGATCACAGATTACGGCCTGCAGCAGGTCGAACGCGGCGCGTCCGGCACTGGCACCGGGCGATGGGAATGCGGCCGTCACGCGGCCGACGACGACTTTTGGCGGCGCACGCTCGCTCGCGTCCGTCGAGCCGCAAGGGCTGGCGAGGAAGCGCGGTTCGTCTTCGAGCCGGTACGGTCTGAGCAGTCGCCCGGCATACAGCACATCCACATTGACATCGCGACCGCAAACCCAGGCCGCGCCGATGGCCGCAAGCAGCGGCGCGAGCGAAGCCGCGAAGGGCGACAAAGGCAAACAGGGCGGCCCAGCCATCTCCGCCAACAGCGCGCCCAGGCCAGGCCCCGCCCCAGCTTCGATCACCAGGTCAACCCGGCCCATCGCGCTTGCGGCCTCGGCAAACTGCACCGGCGCCACGAACTGGTCTACCAACAGCGCGCGCAACGGCCCATCGCCCACCGTGTCACTCAGGAATCCGCCGGTGATGGTCGACAAAACGCGGATCTTGCGGACCTTGGGCCCGCACAGCTCAAGCGTGACCACTTCGGCGGCGAAACGGCGTTGCGCCGCCTGCATCAGCCGTGAATGGAAAGCCCGATCAGCCGGCAGCCTGGTGGCGGCAACACCGCCGCGTTCACACGCCTGCGCCAGCGCCGTGATGGCCTCGGTCGGCCCCGCCAGGACATACCTGCGCCGGGTGTTGTGACAGGCCACATCCAGGCCGTGTCGGGCCGCGAGTGCATAGGCCATCGCATGGTCGGCATCGATCGCCAGCATCGCGGACGGTACAACCCAGTCCTGCATACAGCGGCCACGAAAACCGGCCAACTGGCGAAAGGCCGCCTGGTCGAGTAGCTCGGCAGCGTGCAGTGCCGAGATTTCCCCGAAGCTGTGCCCCAGCACCAGATCGGGCCGAATCCCGCAGCGTTCGAGCAGGGCCAGCGATGCAATGCAGAGCTCGGCGAGTCGCGGCTGAACACTGGCGGTGTCCATGCCGGTGCCGGTGGCGGCGATCCGCCCGGCCGCCTCAGCTAAGAACGGGAATCGCGCGGCCCATGCGTCCACACCAAGCGCCAGCGCCAAGCCCTGGCCGGGGAAAAGGCAGGCCACCACCGCAGGCGACGAACCGGGCGCTGACCACGACCAACGTGCTTCGATGACCCGCGACTTGTCGCCACCGTGCACGATGGCATTGCGCAGTTCGCCGCAGGCGGCTTCGAGTTCCTGCGGCAAACCGGCCACCAAACACGCGCGCCAGGTTGCGCCAGCGCCCGGCGCAGGCCGGCAAGCGGCTGCAAGATCGATCAGCTCGGCGCGCGAAAGCGTGGCCGCCCTTCTCTGAATTCGCTCGACCTGGGCGATCAGTTCTTCGCGAGTTGCCGCTTGCACGGCGATCAGCTCACCGCGCAGCCGGCCCTCAACCCAGGCAGGCATGGCAGCCGCGCGACCCGGGTTGGCGTTGGGCTGCGGTCCTTCAACCACCACGTGACAGTTGACACCCCCGAAGCCAAAGGAGTTCACGCCGACGACAACCGCGCCGGCATGGGCTATGGTCTCGGCAGCGTGGGCAATGCGTACCGCCGCCTTGACGTCGTCCTGCTCGAAGATCGCGTGCGGACTGGTGCATCCGGTGGTGGCCGGAATGGTCCGCTCGCTGCAGATCGCCAACGCCTTCAGCAGACCGGCCATGCCTGCGGCAGCCTTGGTGTGCCCGATGTTGGCTTTGATCGACCCCACCGGGACCGCCCGCCTGCCGTCCTGTTTGCACTGCACAAGCTGCGCCAGCGCAGCAATCTCGACCGGGTCTCCGGTCGGCGTTCCGGTGCCGTGCGCTTCGAAGTAGTCGGCCGCCGCAGGATCGCGTCCCGCCGCCGCCCATGCCCGGCGCAAGGCCAGTAGCTGCCCGCCCACCGTCGGGCGCGTCAGGCCGCCCTGGCCGTCGGTGGACATGCCGGTGCCCCGGATCCAGCCAAGCACCGGCCAATGGCGTTGCCGCACCAGCGGCTCGGTGGCGAGGATCAGGCAGCCGCAACCCTCACCGGGCCAGAATCCGCTCGACTCCCGATCAAACACGCGCATTTCGCCGCGGGCCAAGGCCCCGTTGCGCGCGAAGCCCACCAGTTCGAAGGGGTCAAGGCTCAGGTCGACGGCACCGACCACCACGCAATCCACGTCCCCTGCCTGCAGCCGATCGCAGGCCGTGATGACACCGACCAACGAGGAAGCACAGGCGCCGTCCACCGCATGGGCGCCGCCGCGCAGACCGAAATGGTTCGCGATCCGGCCGGCGATTGTATTGGACAGCCCGCCGGCCAGACTGTCCTCGTCGGGCGCGGGAAACGGTTCCTTGAACCGGCGTTCAAACTCGGCCACGAACGCATCGGCGTCGGCTTGTGGCATCCGAGAACTGGCGACCTCCCGCACTCGGCCCTCCACGTAAGGCCAGCGATAGCGCAGCAGGTTGGCGCGGCTGAACTCACCGGTCAGCGTGTTGGCAACGATGACCGCCATACGGTCCTTGAGCGCATCGTCCGCATGCCAGTCCGCTGGCAGCAACGCCAGCGCCCGGTCAGCAACATCAAGGGCCAGCCAATGCGCCATGTCGGTCGCCACAAAGGACGACCTGGGCACGACGAACCGGCTCCGGTCGAAGGTATAGCCCGCTATCAGCGCCGCCTCGATCGGATAGATGCCGTCGGGGTCGTCCTCGCCCCGAAAATAATCACTGAGCGGCAGCCGCTCGGGCGGAAAACGGCGAAAGCATTGCCGCCCGTGCAGTGCCAGTTGCCACAGCGCTTGCGGCGTGCGCGCGTCCGCAAACTCGCACGCGGCGGCGACGATGGCGATTGGCACAGGCATTGCGCTTCCCCTTTCTGCCAACGGCAGGCGGCAACTTCTAGGTCGCGGTGCAGCAGGGTCGCCGCGCGGGGTTATGTGCCCGGCGCGGCGCGGTAGAACGCCTCAGCTCACACGGGGCGGCTGCTGTCTGAAGGCGCCTACTCGGCTCGCACGCCGACGCGGCGTGTGCTGCGACGGCGCAGGCCGATCATCGCGGTCAGTGCCAGACCGGCCAGGGCCAAGCTGCCCGGCTCGGGAATCCGAGCTGGCACGGTGCAATGATTGAAATTTGCCCCATGCTGGTGGAGAACGAACGTGGCGCATGGCCCGCCCGTCCCGCCCGTCCCGTCAGGCCCGATATTCGTGCCAACCCCGCCAGCCGCGTCAACCACGTAGAAATCGAATTGGCCGGGGCCCTTGCCGCTATGGCGATTGGCGTTCGGGTCACCAACCGGGCCATCGACGAACAGGAAGAGCGGGTCAACTGGTTCTATCGTGGTCCAGTGCGCGCCCGACGAGGTCAAGAGCAGCGGTCCCTGCGGGTTCCAATTGGCACCGCCATCGTTGCTAATCTCGAAAAAGACGTCGAAGAATGAAGCGAAGGTGCCGCCGGTTCCGCCGTCGCTGGTCATCGTCATGCCGCCAGCACTGGCCAGCGTCGGCGACTCGCGCACGCGCACCATCGGGTCGACGGTGCTGATCAGCGACAGCGCCACCAATTCAATCGAGATCGTGCAATTCGACCCCGCCGTGCTGAGGGTAAGCGAGCAGTCGCCCTGGCGTTGCACTCTGGTGTCGGTGTCTCCGGGGCCGATGGGCAGCCCGGCCAAGGTACCGATCCCCGCAGCGAACGTCGGCTGGATGGTCCGGAAGTAGTCCGAACCCAACAACACAAGGTCGGCGCGGGCCGGGCTGGCGACCATGGTGGCCGCCACGGCCAGTGCGGCACCAAAGCGGTAGAGCGATTTTGCGTGTTTCATGGCGAATTCCTTTTGAGTGGTTTCCGATGAAAAGGTTAAAAAACTCAGCGGCACAACCCAAATGCATACACCATGCCATTCAAGACTACTTCATGCAAGTCTATGAAAAATATGGATTTTTCTCATGTGAGAGTGTTTTGTCATATTTGATCTGTAAAAAATTTCGACACAATTTCGTACGGCACTGATGATTATCCTCAGAGCCACCGCCCGCTGCGTGGCATCTGGAAGGTCTGCGACGGGCTGTCACCCAGCATGAATGCGCCGAGCACAAGACTTCTTCCAGGCTGAAAGGCTGCTGCAACGCGCGAATCACTAAGCGCAGCCGCCCGGTGTGGCCCATAAGCCAGTTGTGCAAGCGGCCTGACCATCCCGACTCATCACCGCGCGCATTGACTCATCAGAACTGCTACCCGAGCTGACTTGTTGCCTCACGTAACTTGCTACCCGTCGGATTGTCCGGCGGGAGCGGCACAACGTGATGAGGCGAATCAGCATGACGACACGCAAGGAGTTGGTCGAAGCGCATCGTCCACAAATCCACAGCCTGATGCCGCGCTGCTTTCGGTGCGGAATCCTGGAACCTGTTTCAACAAGCAGGGGGCGATGAGAGAACA
>JAYVDE010000039.1:0-7982 GCA_043749575.1 Burkholderiaceae bacterium
CGCACGGCCGCCCGAAGGGCTCATACACCGCAATGCGAAGCATGGAGGTTGCCTGATGAGCCCGCACGGCCGCCCGAAGGGCTCATACACCGCAATGCGAAGCATGGAGGTTGCCTGATGAGCGCGCAGGGCCGCCCCAAGGGCGAACACCGGCGTGCGCAGCACGCAGCCAGCCCGGTGAGCGACCCACCCGGCATGCTGCTCGCTGCCGAGCAAGTCGAGTATCGGTACCCCGGGCAGGTCGAGCCCGCACTCCACCGCGTCGACCTGCAGCTGGTGCGCGGACACGCCGTCGGGCTGCTGGGGCCCAACGGCTCGGGCAAGTCGACGCTGATCAACCTGCTGATCGGCCTGCTCGCGCCGCACGCGGGCCGGGTGCGCCATGCGAGCGGCGCTGCGCCGATCGTGGCCTGGGTGCCGCAGGAATACGCGTTCTACCCCGACCTCAGTTGCCGCGAGAACCTGCGCTTGTTCGCCGGCATGCTGGACCTGAGCGCCGCCGAAGCGGCACGACGGGTGGGCTCGGCCATCGCCAGCTGCCTGCTGCAAGAGTTTGCCGACCGCCTCGCGCGGCACTGCTCGGGCGGCGTGCGGCGCCGGCTGAACCTGGCCATCGCGCTGCTGCAACAGCCCGACGTGTTGCTGCTCGACGAACCCACCGTGGGCGTTGACCCGCAGTCGCGCGCCTTCCTGCTCGACCACGTGCGCGAACTGGTGCGGGCCGGCACCGCAGTGCTGTATGCCACGCACTACATGGAGGAAGTCAGCGCCGTCTGCTCGCACATTCTGCTGCTCGACCACGGGCGTGTGCTCGCCAGCGGTGACCTTGCCACGCTGTTGCGCGGCCCCGAAGGCGGCCAAGCCTTCGAGCACCTCGAAGCGCTGTTCATGCACTGCACGCAGCGGCCGCTGCGTGCCTGAGGCCGGGCCGATGTCGCGCGCCACCCACCGCCTGACCCAGGTGCTTCGCCTGGCTGGCAAGGAATGGCGGTTGCTGTCGCGCAACCCGCACGGCCTGGCCGTGTTGTTCCTGATGCCGGCGATCTTTGTGCTGGTGATGTCGTTCACGCTGAAAAACACGCTGATCGCCCACATCGAACTGCCCAGCACCGGCTGGGTGCTCGAAGACAGCAGCGCCGTCGCGGCGCAGTGGCTGCGCGAGTGGCAGGCGCGCCACGGTGGCACGCGTTTCGACTCGCGCAGCGCCCTGCAGGCGGCGCTGAAGACACGGCAGGTCGAAGCCGGCGTCGTCGTGCGTGCGCCCTGGCTGGGCGCCGACGGCCGCCCGCGTGCCGAGCAGCTGGAGATCTGGCTGGGCAACCGGGTGCAACCCGCGGCGGCGGCACGGTTGCGCGTCGAGCTCAGTTTTTCTACGCTGCAGGTGCAGATGAAGGTGGCGGCCGCTGCGGCCGGGCCATTCGGCAGCGTTTTGCTGGCCAGCGCCGAGAACGCCGATCTGCTGTCGACAGCGCACTCGCCGGCCATCCGCTACCTGTATGAGATCGAGTCGGGGCGCCGCCTGACGGCGGTGCAGCAAAGCGTGCCGGCGTGGTTGATATTCGGCATGTTTTTCGTCGTGATCCCGATTGCCGGCGTGCTGATTCAGGAACGCAACGACGGCACGCTGACCCGGCTGGCGACTTTCGGTGTTTCGCCCGGCGCCATGCTGGGTGGCAAGCTGCTGGCCTTCATGTTGCTGAACTGGGCGCAACTGGCCTTCATGCTGCTGGTCGGCCGCTGGTTGGTGCCGCTGTTCGGTGGCGATGCGCTGCAGTTGGACGTCGCGGTGGGCTGGTTCCTGCTGATGGTCGCCACGACGAGCGCTGCGGCGGTGAGCCTGGCGCTGCTGATCGCCGCCTATACCCGCAGCTTCGACCACGCCGCCGCGCTGGGCGGGGGCATCAACGTCGTGCTGGGCGCCATCGCCGGCGTGATGGTGCCCCGCATGCTGATGCCGCCGGCGTTGCAAACGGTGTCTGAGTGGTCGCCGATGGGCTGGGCCCTGGACGGTATGCAATCGGTGTTTCTCGGTGAACCCGATGCCACGTTCATCCTGCCGCGTGCCGGGCTTCTCGCCGGTTTCGCCGCGTTGTGTCTCCTGGCAAGCTGGTGGCCTCTGGCCCGGGCGTCTCAACACTAGGCAGCTGTCGGACCTGGGGATCGCTGGCTGCGAAACGGCCTCAGCGGTCCATTTTCGGCTTCGCCGCTGTTCGAGAACTCCGGCTTTCTGTCCCCCCGCGCTGAAGCCCGTGCAATCAGCCCGTGCCACCAGCCCGTGCCATCAGCCAACCTCGGCCGACGCGGTGGCTACACTGCGCGCCATGAGCTGGTTAGACGACATTCGATGGGACCGTGACGGCCTGGTGCCGGTCATCGCACAAGAAGCCGGCAGCGGCGACGTGCTGATGTTCGCCTTCATGAACCGCGAATCGCTGGCCTTGACCGCCGAGCGCGGCCAGGCGGTGTACTTCAGCCGCTCGCGCCAGCGGCTGTGGCACAAGGGCGAGCAAAGCGGCCACTTCCAGCAGGTGCAGTCGATCCGCGTCGATTGCGACGCCGACGTGCTGCTGCTGACCGTCAGCCAACTCGGTCACGAACCTGGCATCGCCTGCCACACCGGGCGCCACAGCTGCTTTTTCCGCCAGCTCGATGGCGACCAGTGGTTGATCGTGGCGCCGGTGCTGCAAGACCCCGACACCATTTACAAAAAATGACTGCCGTCACTTCGCAGGATTTCCTCGACCATCTGGCTGCGGTGATCGAATCGCGCAAGCCGGCCAATGGCGGCGACCCCGACAAGAGCTACATCGCCCGCTTGTTCAGCAAAGGCACCGACGCGATCCTGAAGAAGGTGGGCGAAGAGGCCACCGAAACGGTGATGGCCGCCAAGGACGGTGTGCCCGAGAAGATCGTCTACGAGGTCGCCGACCTGTGGTTCCATTCGATGATCGCGCTGGCCCATTTCGGCCTCAAGCCGGCCGACGTGCTGGCCGAGCTGGCGCGCCGAGAGGGCTTGTCGGGGCTGGAAGAATTTGCGCTGCGCAAGGTGCAAGAACGCGATAAGCATGAGCGGGAGGGTGGCTGATGAATGACTCAAATGACAGCGTGGTGGTGTTGAGCAGTGCGACCGAATCGTCGCTGCGCACCATCGGCCACATCAGCTATGCGCTGCACGCCATCGTGGCGGTGGGCGCGGTGCTGCCGGGCGCCCAGGGCAGCGTGCTGCTGCTGCTGGTGGCCTTCTTGCTCGACCTGGTCAAGCGCGACGCTGCCCGGGGCTCGTGGCAAGAAAGCCATTTCCGCTGGCGCATCCGCAGCGTGGTCATTGCGGCCATCGCCTACGCCGTCACCGCGCCGCTGTGGTTGCTGCTGATCGCGCCGGGCTGGATCGCCTGGGGCATCATCTCGCTGTGGTTCCTCTACCGCGTGCTGCGTGGCTGGCTGGCGCTGAACGACCGCAAGCCGATGCCGGCCTGACCTTCAACCCGAACCGCACCCGCATGTCATCTGATCCGAACTGCATCTTCTGCAAAATCGTTGCCGGCAAGATCCCGGCCAAAAAAGCCTACGAGGACGAGCACCTGCTCGCCTTCCACGACATCTCCCCCTGGGCGCCGGTGCACCTTCTGGTGATTCCCAAGGTCCACCTCACCAGCATGGTCGAGGCCGGTCCCGAGCACACCGACTTGCTGGGCCGGATGATGGCCGTCACGCCGCGGTTGATGGCCGAGCTGGGCGTGCGCAACGGCTACCGGCACGTCATCAATACCGGCGCCGATGGCGGGCAAGAGGTGATGCACCTGCACCTGCACGTGATGGGCGGCCCCAGGCCCTGGCTGAAAGGTTGAACTCGGCGGGCCTTGCCGGGCTCTGACTCAGCGAGGCGGCAGGGCCTCCCCTAGAATCCGCAGTTCTGTCTTTTTTGCACATCAGGAGTTTTCGTCATGGGATCTTTCAGCATCTGGCACTGGCTGATCGTGCTGGTCGTGGTGGTGCTGATCTTCGGCACCAAGAAGCTCAAGAATGTGGGCAGCGACCTGGGCTCGGCCGTCAAGGGCTTCAAGGATGGCGTCAAGGACGGCACCGGCTCGGCCGATGCCGCCGCCGGCACGCCGCCGCAGCAGGTCAGCACGCACAAGACGGTGGACGCCAACACCGTCGACGTCGAAGCCAAGACCAAGTCATGAATGCTGTCAGGCCGGCCGAAGCCGGCCACCTGTCGGCCAAGGCCTGCGGCGCATGATCGATTTCGGTTTTGACAAGATCGCGCTCATCGGCGCCGTGGCGTTGATCGTCATCGGCCCCGAGAAGCTGCCGCGTGTGGCCCGTACCGTCGGCACGCTGATGGGCAAGGCGCGGCGCTATGTCGCCGACGTCAAAGCCGAGGTCAGCCGTTCGATTGAACTTGAGGAACTGCAGAAGATGAAGTCGCAGTTCGAGGGCGCTGCGCGCGATGTCGAGCAAACCGTCAACCGTGAGGTCAACGATGCGCAGCGGGCGTTTGGCAGCCAGATCGGCGACCTCAACGCCAGCCTGACGGGCGACGATTCGACCGCCAGCTCGACCGCCGGTGTTTGGGAGCCGCCGCCGCCGCAGTACAAGCGGCCCAACAAGCGCTGGCGCCTCAAGTGCTCGGCGGTGCCGCGCTGGTACAAGCAGCGCTCCGGCGTGCGCGGTCATGTGCAATCGGGTGCGGCACGCGTGGCGCGCTTTCGTCCGTCCGGCCTGAAGTGAAACGGCGCATGGCTGAAACCAAAGACGAGCTCGAAGGCACCGAGCAGCCCTTCGTGTCGCACTTAGTCGAGTTGCGCGACCGCTTGGTGCGGGCGCTGATCGCCGTGGCCGTGGTCTTCGGCGTGTTGTGCCTGTGGCCGGGACCGGCCGGTCTCTACGACCTGCTGGCCGCGCCGCTGGTGGCCAACCTGCCCAAGGGCACGACGCTGATCGCCACCAACGTGATCTCGCCGTTCATCGTGCCGCTGAAGATCACGATGATGGCGGCGTTCCTGGTCGCGCTGCCGATCGTGCTCTACCAGGTCTGGGCCTTTGTCGCCCCCGGCCTCTACAGCCACGAGAAGAAGCTGGTGATGCCGCTGGTGGTGTCGAGCACGGTGTTGTTCGTCGCCGGCGTGGCGTTTTGCTACTTTTTCGTCTTCGGCCAGGTGTTCAAGTTCATCCAGGGTTTTGCGCCCAAGAGCATCACCGCGGCGCCTGACATCGAGGCCTACCTCAGCTTTGTACTGACGATGTTCATCGCCTTTGGCGCGGCCTTCGAGGTGCCGGTCGCGGTGGTGGTGCTGACGCGCATGGGCCTGGTCACTGTGGCCAAGCTGAAGGAATGGCGCGGCTACTTCATCGTGGTGGCCTTCGTCGTGGCCGCGGTCATCACGCCGCCCGACGTGGTCTCGCAGCTGTCGCTGGCGATTCCGATGTGCCTGCTCTACGAGGTGGGCATTCTGGCGGCTGGGGTGTTCAACAAATACTCCCAGGCGCCTGAAGACAAACCCGCGACCGAGACCGACCCGGCCAAGCCCTGAGCTGAGCCATGGGCTGGGCCGCAGCCGGCGGGCAGAGCTTTCAGCGCTGGCGGCGCGGCGGACGTTTGCGCTGCACCACGTCCAGCGTCAATGTCAGTTCTTTCTGACCACGTTGCACCTTCACGCTGGCCGGCTGGCCGGGCGGCAATGCGGCAACTTGGTCGAGCAGCTGCGCCACGCTGGCCACCGGCGCGCCGGCCACCGCCACCACCACGTCACCGGGACGCAGGCCACCCTTGCTGGCCGGGCCGTCTTGCAGCACGCCGGTGATCAGCACGCCGCTGCGGCTGGCCAGGTTCAGGCTCTCGGCGATCTCGGGCGTCAGCTCGCGCGGTTCGACGCCGATCCAGCCCCGCCGCACCACGCCGTCGCGGATCAGGCTCTCCATCACCTTCTGTGCCACGTCGGTGGGGATCGCGAAGCCGATGCCCAGGCTGCCGCCGCTGGGCGAGTAGATGGCCGTGTTGATGCCCACCAAATGGCCTTGCACGTTGATCAGCGCGCCGCCCGAATTGCCGGGGTTGATCGCCGCATCGGTCTGGATGAAGCTCTCGAAGGTGGACAGCCCCAGCCCGTTGCGGCCCAGCGCGCTGACGATGCCCGCGGTCACCGTCTGGCCGACATTGAACGGGTTGCCGATGGCCAGCAGCGCATCGCCCACCTGCAGGTCCTGCGAACGGCCCAGCGTGATCACCGGCAGCCGGTCGAGCTTGATGCGCAGCACCGCCAGGTCGGTCTCGGGGTCGGTGCCCACGACCTCGGCGCGGGCCTCGCGTCCGTCGGCCAGCCGCACGTCGATCTCGCCGGCGTCCTCGACGACATGGTTGTTGGTCAGCAAGATGCCCTGGGCCGAGACGATCACGCCCGAGCCCACGCCTTGCTGCACCGGGTCGCGGCCGCGGTCGCCGAAAAAGAAACCGAAGTTGGGGTCATCGGCATGCGGGTTTTGTCGGCGCGCCTTGCTGGTGATGACGCTGACCACGCTGGGCGATGCGAGCCGCGCGGCGTCGGCCAGGCCATAAAAGGGCAGTGCGCCGGCAGGCGTGGGAGGCCCCGCTGCTGCTGGCGCCGCGGTGCGCAGCGACACCACTTCGGACACCATCGCGCCCAGCGGCACGCCGTCGCGATAAAGCCATTGCGGCTTGAGCGTGGCAACCACGAAGAACACGGCCAGCACGACCGTGGCCGCCTGGGAGAAAATCAGCCAGAGTCTTCGCATCGAGGACCAGTTGTCGTGAAAGGCGGGAAGTTTGGCGCAGCGCAGCGAGAGCTAAGCCCACCTGGCCCTGTCGCTGGGGGTTGATCCCGCTGCTAATTATGGGCCGAACGGCCTGCCAATCGAGGTGGCCATGGCCTTCGGTCTGGACCACCTGTTCATCGACACCGACAACCCGGCCTGAACACCGTCAGCCCCATGCCCGCGCCCATGCCCATGCCCAACGCCGCCCCATCCCGCCATCCCGCCGACCAGGCCGCGCTGCTGGCGCTGACCATGGGCGACGCCTGCGGCATTGGCCCCGAAACCCTGGCCCGCGCGGTGGCCGCCGGGGCCACTGGCCGCGCGCTGGTGGTTGGCGATGTGGCGGTGATGCGCCGCGCCGTGGCGCAGTGCGGCCTGCTGTTGCCGGTGGCGCGGCTGGACAGTCCGGCCGATGCGCTGACGGCGCCGCCCGACTGCATCGCGGTGTGGCAGCCGCCGGGCCTGCTTGAACGTTGCCCGGGGCTGGCTGATCTGGCCATGGGTCAGGTTCATGCCGACGCCGGCCGGGCGGCTGCCCTGTGCATCGAAGCCGCCGCCGGGCTGGCTTTGCGCGCTGAGGTGGCGGCCATCGTCACCGCGCCGATCCACAAGGCCGCGCTGGCGGCCGCCGGCGTGCCCTTTCCCGGCCACACCGAGCTGCTGCAAGCGCTGGCCGGCGGCGCGCCGGTGCGCATGATGCTGGCCAATGACGAGTTGCGGGTGGTGCTGGTGACGATCCATGTCGCGCTGCGGCGGGCGATCGACCTGCTTGATTTCGAGAGCGTGCTGCAAACCCTGCGCATAGCCCACCGCAGCGCGGCCGCCTGGGGCCAGACCGCGCCGCGCATCGCCGTGGCCGGGCTCAACCCGCATGCCGGCGAGGGTGGCTTGTTCGGCGATGAGGAGATCCGCTTCATCGCGCCGGCGGTGGCCGCCGCCCGCGCCGAGGGCATCGCCGCTTTCGGCCCCTACGCGCCCGACACCGTGTTCATGCGTGCCCGCCATGCACCCGGCCATCCCGGTGAGTTCGACCTGGTGGTGGCCATGACCCACGACCACGGCCTGATCCCGGTCAAATACCTGGGCGTGGAGCAGGGCGTGACTGTCACGCTGGGTTTGCCACTGGTGCGCACCAGCCCGGATCACGGCACTGCGTTTGATATTGCCGGTACGGGCAAGGCCGATGCTTCCAGCTTGATCGCCGC
>JAYVDE010000040.1:0-19485 GCA_043749575.1 Burkholderiaceae bacterium
CGCCCAGGCCCGCGTCAGCCTCGGTGGCCGCCGCGGCGGGCGCCAGCCGCTACCAGGTGCGCCCCGGCGACACGCTGTACCGCGTGGCTGGCCGCACCCGTCCAGAAGGCATTTCGCTCGACCGGATGCTGGTCGGCTTGTACCGCGCCAACCCCAACGCCTTTATCGAGAACAATGTCAACCGCCTGCGCGCCGGGTCGGTGTTGTCAGTGCCGGCGGGTGACGAGTTGCGCGATGTCACCACGGCCGATGCCCAGCGCCTGCTGACCGCCCAGAGCGCCGACTTCAGCGCCTACCGCGCCCGCCTGGCGCAAGCGGCGCCCATGGCGCAGGCGGGCGATGCTGGCCGCTCGGCCCAGGGCAAGGTGCAGGCGTCGGTGGACGACCGCAAGCAGTCGGCGGCGCTCTCGCCCGACAAGCTCAAGCTCAGTGGAGACGCGGTCAAGGCCTCGGCGCCTGAAGCCCAGATCGCCCTGGCCAACGAGCGCAAGGACAACGCCGCCCGGGTGGCCGAGCTGACCCGCAACGTCGAAGAACTGAAGAAGCTGCAGCAAGGCACGGTGGCCGCGCAGGCACCGGCTGGCACGCCGGCAAGCTCGCCCGCTGTGTCGCCGACCACCGCACCGGTTACCGCACCCACTACCGCACCCACTACCGCACCGACCACCGCAGCGCCGCCCGCCCCGGTGGCCGCCGCGCCGGCTGCTTCGCCGGTCGCAGCACTGCCGGCCGTCGTGCCCGCGCCGCCCGCTGCGAAGCCGGCGGCCACCTTGCCGACGCCGCCGATCACCGGCACCGAGGCCGAACCCGGCCTGCTCGACAGCATCACCGCCAGCCCCTGGTTGTTGCCGGGTGCGGGTGCGTTGGCGCTGTTGCTGGCCGGCTTCGGTGCCTGGCGCTTGCGCAGCCGCCAGCGCCAAGCGGCCAGCGAGACCTCGTTCCTCGAGAGCCGGATGCAGCCCGATTAGTTCTTCGGCGCCAGCGGTGGCCAGCGGGTCGATACCCGCGACGGCGCCAACAGCAATGGGGGCACGGTGGGCTATTCGCTCAGCCAGCTGGACGCCATTGGCGATGTCGACCCGGTCGCCGAGGCCGATGTCTACCTGGCCTATGGCCGCGACCTGCAGGCCGAAGAAATTCTCAAGGAGGCGATGCGCGCCACGCCCGACCGGTTGGCGGTGCGCACCAAGCTGCTGGAGGTGTATGCCAAGCGCCGCGACAGCAAAGGCTTCGAGTTGCTGGCCACCCAGCTTTACGCACTGACCAAGGGGCTTGGCCCCGACTGGGCCCAGGCGCAGGAACTGGGCCGCCAGTTCGACACCGACAACCCGATTTACCAGACCGGCGGCCACCCCGAGGAAATCATCCTCGACGGCGAGCGGGTGGTGATCGAGCCGCTGGGCGCCACGACCCAGCCGCACTCGATCCTGGCGCCGAACACGCAGCCGATGGAGGACTCGCAACTGCCCGAGATTGCCGGTGGTGCGCTGGATCTCGACCTCGATCTCGACCTTGATCTCAGCCTGGACGCACCCGACCGCGGCGCGGCTGCCCGCGCGATGGCAGCTACCCGGCCGCTGGCCTCCAGCCTGCAACGACCGGCTGACGGCAGCCTGGACTTCGACGCTGACGAGCGCACCCAGCCGTCGCCCCGAGCCCGGACGCCCGCACCGCGCACGGTGGCGGGCAACCTGGCGCCCGACTCGATGCGCATGAACCTCGACGACCTGGGTGGTGACACGATCCAGCCCTCGGGCGACACCCGGCCCGGTGGCGACACCACGCTGGATTTAGGCAACTTCGCCAATTCCCAGCCCGGTGGTCTGTCGGCCGTCGGGGCGACCAAGCCAGGCCAGTTCGACGAGAGTGACCCGGTGGCTCGCAAGCTGGAACTGGCCGACGAGTTCCGCCAGATCGGCGACATGGAAGGCGCCCGCGACCTGCTCGAAGAGGTGGTGGCCAAATCCGCCGGAGCGCTGCGGGCCAAAGCCCAGGCGATGCTGGACGCGCTCGGGTGAAGCAGGGCGCACCACCGGGATGAGCCGACTCGCCCTGGGCATCAGCTACCGGGGCACGGCTTATCAGGGCTGGCAGCGCCAGGCCAGCGGCCGCACCGTGCAAGACCAGGTCGAGCGGGCGTTGTCGACCTTCGCCGACCGGCCCGTCACCACGGTGTGCGCCGGCCGCACCGACGCCGGTGTGCATGCCTTCAACCAGGTGGTGCACCTGGACAGCCCGGTCGAGCGCGATACTTTCTCGTGGCTGCGCGGCACCAATCGCTACTTGCCGGCCGACATCGCGCTGCAGTGGTGTCGTGCGGTGCCAGACGATTTCCACGCCCGCTACCAGGCCCATGGCCGGCGCTACCGCTACCTGTTGCTCGAGTCGGCGATGCGCCCGGCACTGGAGGCGGGCCAGGTCGGCTGGTATTTCCGCCCGCTGCAGGCCGCGACCATGCACGAAGCGGCGGCTCTGCTGGTCGGCGAGCATGATTTCAGCTCGTTCCGCTCGTCCGAATGCCAGGCCCGCAGCCCGGTCAAGACGATGCGGGCGATCACCATCACACGCCACCAGGCCTACTGGCGCTTCGACTTCGACGGCTCGGCCTTCTTGCACCACATGGTGCGCAACCTGATGGGCTGTCTGCTGGCGGTGGGCAGCGGCCGCCACCCGCCCGGCTGGATCACCGAGGTGCTGGCCGCACGCAATCGCAACGCCGCCGCACCGACCTTTGCCGCCGATGGGCTTTATTTCACCGGGCCATACTACGACCCGATCTTGAACCTGCCCGAGCAAACCCCAGCGATGGACTGGTTGCCTTGAGAACCCCATGACACCTCAGTTGCTGACCAAGGGAGCGCGGGGCGAGCGCCGGCTCCAGCTCACCGAGCCGGCCCGTATTCCCTCGACGGATCGGCCGGTGTACCCGCCGGACGAGGGGCTGTGGGCCGAGCGCCGGGCCGCCATCGGCCAGAGGCCGATGGCCTTCCGCAGGCACAGACAGTCCGCAGGGACTGTCTGTGTCCGGCTCCAGCTCACCAAGCCGGCCCGCATCCCCTCGGGGGCTGAGCCCGGACACGAACAGTCCGGCGGACTGTTCGTGCCTGGCGAAGGGCTGGGCCAACAGGCCCAGCGCGGCCTGCAAGGCCGGCCGGTGTACCCGCCGGACGAGGGGCTTCAGTGACCCGACGCACGCGCATCAAGATTTGCGGCCTCACCCGCGAGGCCGATGTGGCCGCAGCGGTGGCCGCCGGCGCCGACGCCATCGGCTTTGTCTTCTACGCCAAGAGCCCGCGCGCGGTCAGCGTGGCGCGCGCGGGTGAACTGGCGCGGTGGCTGCCGCCTTTCGTCACGCCGGTCGGCCTGTTTGTCAATGCCGATCCAGCGTTGATCGCCGAGGCGGTGGCGGCGATCCCGAACCTGTTGCTGCAGTTTCACGGCGATGAGACAGCCGAAGCCTGCGAGGCCCACCACCAAGCCACGCGCCGGCCTTATCTGCGGGCCGCCCGCATGGCGCCGGGCTTCGCTTTGCTAGACTTCGCTGCAGCGCATGCAAATGCCGCCGGGATCTTGCTCGACGCCCATGTCGACGGCTACGGTGGCGGTGGAAAGGCATTCGATTGGTCTCTCATTCCTGCCAACGTGCCCCGTCCGGTCGTTTTGTCTGGTGGGTTACATCCTGCAAACGTGGGCGATGGGATCACGCACGTGCGGCCCTGGGCCGTTGACGTGAGCTCGGGCGTAGAAACCCGGAACGGCCCCAAAGGCTTGAAGGATGCGGCGCTGATGCGCCAGTTCTGCGAAGCGGTGCGCGAGGCCGACGCCCTGATCGCCAGACGCTCGGCCGACGCAGACGCCGACAACTGACCAAACCCGCCACGCGGCGCCCGATCCTCCGGTTCGGCCCGCGCGGCCACCATCCGAGGATTGATCACCATGCTGGACTACCACCAACCCGATGCGCTTGGGCACTTCGGGCCTGTCAACGGCACCCGCTATGGCGGCACCTTCGTCGCCGAAACCCTGGTGCACGCGCTTGACGAGCTGAAGGCCGCCTACGCGCATTACAGCGGCGACGCCGCTTTCATGGCCGAATACCGCCATGAGCTGGCGCACTTCGTCGGCCGGCCCAGCCCGATCTACCACGCTGATCGCATCAGCCGCGAGATCGGCGGCGCGCAGATCCACCTGAAGCGCGAAGACTTGAACCACACCGGCGCGCACAAGATCAACAACACCATCGGCCAGGCGCTGTTGGCCAAGCGCATGGGCAAGCCCCGGGTGATCGCCGAGACCGGCGCCGGCCAGCACGGCGTGGCCACCGCCACCATCTGCGCCCGCTACGGTATGGAATGTGTGGTCTACATGGGCAGCGAGGACGTCAAGCGCCAATCGCCCAACGTCTACCGCATGCACCTGCTGGGCGCGCGCGTGGTGCCGGTCGAATCGGGCAGCAAGACACTGAAAGACGCGCTGAACGAAGCGCTGCGCGACTGGGTGACCAACGTCGCGAACACTTTCTACATCATCGGCACGGTGGCCGGACCCCACCCCTATCCAATGATGGTGCGCGACTTCCAGCGCGTGATCGGCGATGAATGCCTGCTGCAGATGCCCGAGATGATCGGCCGAATGGACGGCAGGACCGGCGCGCAACCCGATGCGGTGATCGCCTGCGTGGGTGGTGGCAGCAACGCGATGGGCATCTTCTACCCGTACATCCCGTACGACAAGGTGCGCTTGATCGGCGTCGAGGCGGCGGGTCTGGGGCTGGACAGCGGCAAACATTCGGCCAGCCTGATCGCCGGCTCGCCGGGGGTTCTGCACGGCAACCGCACCTATTTGCTGCAGGACGACAACGGCCAGATCACCGAGACACATTCGATCTCGGCCGGGCTCGATTACCCCGGCGTCGGCCCCGAACACGCTTTCCTGAAGGACATCGGCCGTGCCGAGTACGTCGGCATCACCGACGACGAGGCGCTCGCCGCCTTCCACCGGCTGTGCCGCAGCGAGGGCATCATCCCGGCGCTGGAATCCAGCCACGCAGTGGCCTACGCGATGAAACTGGCCGCGACGATGCGGCCCGACCAGCACCTGCTGGTCAACCTGAGCGGGCGTGGCGACAAGGACATCGGCACCGTGGCCGACCTGTCGGGCGCCGAGTTCTTCTGCCGGCCGTCGTGCAAGGGGCAATCGGTCAAAGGTGGCCAGACGGCTGAATTTCGGACCGTCGAGGTGACCGGCGCTGCGCCGGGCCGCCCCAAGCAAGCCGACGTCCCCTCGGGGGACCGGGCGACGCCGGTGTCGACCGAGGGGCAACAGTCATGAGCCGCATTGCTGCCACGCTGGCCGCCCTGAAGGCCGAGGGTCGCAAGGCGCTGATCCCCTACATCGCCGCGGGCGACCCGTTTGCCGACACCACCGTCGAAATCATGTTGGCGCTGGCCGAAGGCGGCGCCGACATCATCGAGTTGGGCGTGCCGTTCTCCGACCCGATGGCCGACGGCCCGGTCATCGCGCAGGCGGCCGAGCGGGCACTGGCGCGCGGCATCGGCATGGCCCAAGTGCTGGATTTCGTGCGCGGCTTTCGCGCCATCAACACCACCACGCCGGTGGTGTTGATGGGCTATGCCAACCCGGTCGAGCGTTACGACCAGAAGCGTGGCGCCGGCCGCTTCATCCGCGACGCGGCCGCGGCCGGTGTCGACGGCCTGCTGGTGGTCGACTACCCGCCGGAAGAATGCGAAACCTTCGCGACCGACCTGAGGGCGGCCGGCCTGGACCTGATCTTCCTGCTGGCGCCAACGTCTACCGAGCAGCGCATTCGCGAGGTCGGCCGCATCGCCAGCGGCTACGTCTACTACGTGTCGCTCACCGGCGTGACCGGCGCCGGCCACTTAGACACCGACGCGGTGGCCCAAGCTGTGCCACGCATCCGTGCCCATGTCAAGGTGCCGGTTGGGGTAGGCTTCGGCATTCGCGATGCCGCCACGGCCCAGGCTGTGGCCCGGGTCTCGGATGCGGTAGTGATCGGTTCGCGGCTGGTGCAGATCTTGCACGCCGAACGCCGAGAAACCGCAGCGGCGGCGGGCAAGGCTTTCATGGCCGAGATCCGCGTCGCGCTGGACACGCTGTAACCGATTGGAGAGCATCTGATGAGTTGGCTTGAAAAACTGCTGCCACCGAAGATCCAGCAGACCGACCCAGCCGGGCGCCGTTCGGTCCCCGAAGGCCTGTGGGTCAAGTGCCCGTCCTGCGAAACGGTGCTCTACAACACCGATCTGGCGCAGAACATCAACGTCTGCCCCAAGTGCGACCACCACCACCGTATCGGCGCGCGCGCCCGGCTGGATGCCTTCCTCGACGCCGAGGGTCGCTGGGAGCTTGGCCAAGAGGTGGTGCCGGTCGATCCGCTGAAGTTCAAGGACAGCCGCAAATACCCCGAGCGGCTGAAAGACGCGCTGGAAACCACCGGCGAGACCGATGCGTTGGTGGTCTTCGGCGGCGCGGTGAAGAGCGTGCCGCTGGTGGTGGCGTGTTTCGAGTTCGATTTCATGGGCGGCTCGATGGGCTCGGTGGTCGGCGAGCGTTTCGTGCGCGGCGTGCATGCGGCGATCGAGCAAAAAGTGCCCTTTGTCTGCTTCACCGCCAGCGGCGGTGCGCGCATGCAGGAAGGCCTGTTCAGCCTGTTCCAGATGGCCAAGACCAACGCCTCGCTGACCCGCCTGGCCAAGGCCAAGCTGCCCTACATCAGCGTGTTGTGTGATCCGACGATGGGCGGCGTGTCGGCCAGCTTCGCTTTCCTGGGCGACGTGGTGATCGCCGAACCCCGGGCGCTGGTCGGTTTTGCCGGCCCGCGGGTGATCGAGAACACCGTGCGCGAGGTGCTGCCCGAGGGTTTCCAGCGCGCCGAGTTCCTGCTGACCAAGGGCGCGATCGACCAGATCGTCGACCGCCGGCAACTGCGGTCGACGATCGCGCAGATGCTGGCGATGCTGCAACGGCAGAACGCCGACGCGGTGGCCTGAGGGGCAGTTTCGCAGCTCCGCAGCTCCGCAGCTCCAGCCAGCCCTGTCCGGCGCCACGCGCCGCCACCCGGGCCCCTTGGGGCCCGGCGTCGTTTGCGACCTAGCGCCACCCGCCAAGCCGTCCGCCAAACCGTCCACCTAAGCGTCCACCCAACCCGATGAGCTTGCCCAAAACCCTGGCCGACTGGCTCGCCTACTGCGAGCAACTGCACCCCAAGACCATCGACATGACGCTGGACCGGGTGCACCAGGTGTGCGGGCGGCTTGGTTTGTCGTTCAGCGTGCCGGTGGTGGTGGTGGCGGGCACCAATGGCAAGGGTTCGTCCTGCGCAATGCTCGAAGCCATCGCGCTGGCCGCCGGCTACCGCGTGGGGCTGTACATCAAGCCGCATCTGGTGCATTTTGAAGAGCGCTGCCGCCTCAACGGCGAATCGGCCAGCGCCGAATCACTGCTGCCGCATTTCGAGGCGGTAGAGGCCGCGCGCGGTGGGGTCACGCTGACCTGGTTCGAATTCACCACGCTGGCCATCTTGCGTGCGCTGGCCGAGGCGCCACTGGACTTCGTGATTCTTGAAGTAGGCATGGGCGGGCGGCTGGACGCAGTCAACGCCATCACCGCCGATTGCATGCTGATCACCAGCATTGCGCTCGACCACACCGAGTTCCTCGGCAACGACCGCGAGGCGATCGGTCGCGAGAAGGCCGGTGTGATGCGGCCGGGCCGGCCGGTGATCGTCAGCGACCCGCAGCCGCCGGCCTCGTTGCAAGCCTGCGCCGATGCGCTGGGCGCCGATCTGCGGCAACTGGGCCGCGACTTCAATTTTCAGGGTGATCAGCAGCAGTGGGGCTGGCGCGGCCAGCGCACCCGCTTCAACAGCCTGGCCTACCCGGCGCTGCGCGGCGCCAACCAGCTGCTGAACGCCGCCGGCGTGCTGGCGGTGTTCGAGGCGCTGCGCGACCGGTTGCCGGTCAACGCCCAAGCGGTGCGCCAGGGCCTGGCCAAGGTGGACTTGCCGGGCCGCTTCCAGATCGTGCCTGGCCAGCCGGCGCTGGTGCTCGACGTGGCGCACAACCCGCAGTCGGTGGCCGCGCTGGCGCTCAACCTGGACCAGATGGGCTATTTTCCGCAGACCCATGCGGTGTTCGGCGCGATGCGCGACAAAGACCTGGGCGCGTTGCTGCACCACATGGCGCCGCTGGTTGACCACTGGCACCTGACCGATCTGCCGACCCCGCGCGCCGCACGCGCTGCCGACTTGGCCGCGCTGGTGCTGGCCGCCAGCGGCACGCACAAGGTGACCACCACATTGCATGCCAGCCCCGAAGCTGCGCTGCGCGCCGCCGCAGCCGCGGCAGACCCGGCTGATAGAATCGTGGTCTTCGGCTCCTTCTTCACCGTGGGCGGTGTGCTGAAGAACGGCTTGCCCCGCTTGGCGGCCCCACATCTTGCGCAAGACCGGGGTTGAGCCCCGGCCGCAGGCGGGCACCGGCGGCAGCGTCGCCCCTCTTTCACACGCACCGGCTGCGGCCCCTGACCGCATGGGTCTGCTGTCCATCTTCAAGCGTTCCAACCATGCCGAGGCGCCGACCGCCGCAGCACCCGATGCCGTGGCCGCCGCGCGCAGCCGGGCACGCCAGCGGCTGATCGGTGCCGCCGTGCTGCTGGGCATCGGCGTGATCGGCTTTCCGCTGCTGTTCGAGACCCAGCCGCGGCTGATCGCAGTCGACATCGCCATCGAGATCCCGCGCAAGGAAGGCGCAGCGCTGCTGGTACTGCCGCCCGCAGCGCCCACGCTGTCGCCCGCCTCGGCGGCGGTGCTGGCCGCCGCCGCCGTGGCGCCGGAAACCGAGCGGTCCGCCGCCCGGTTGCCGGCACTGGCCGAGATCGTCGAGCAAGCCGATGACGGCGGGCGCGACACAGGCCTCAAGCCGCCAAGCGCTGCGACGGCTCGGGTCGCCGCGGCCAGTGCCGCTGGGGCCACCGCGGCCACTGGAGCCACTGCGGCCACTGCGGCCACTGCCGCGGTGGCGGCCAAACCGGTCGCGTCCAAGCCGACGGCCGCACGGCCAGCCGACGACGGCGCCCGTGCGCAATTGCTGCTCAATGGTCAGGCCGCCAGTACCCCGGCTGCGCGCGTGGCGGTGCAAGTGGGCGCCTACAGCGACGCCGACAAGCTGCGTGAAGCCCGTCAGAAGCTGGAAAAGCTGGGCCTGAAGACCTACATCCAGGTGGTCGAGGTCGACGGCGCCAAGCGCACCCGCGTGCGCGTGGGCCCGTTCGAGAGCCGCGCCGATGCCGACAAGGCCGCCGCGCGCATCAAGGCCGCCGGCCTGCCGGTGGTCTTCGTGCCGCTATGAGCCCGCCGGGCCGCCGCGGCCCTGCGAGGGCCACCTGATGTCCGCACCCGCCGCACTCGCCGAACTCGGCTGGATCGATCTCAGTTTGCTGGCGGTGCTGGCGCTGTCGGTGGTGGTCGGGCTCTGGCGCGGCCTGGCATTCGAGCTGATGTCGCTGGTCGGCTGGGTGGTGGCCTATGTTGCCGCGCAGGCTGGGTCGCCGCTGCTGGCGCCGCACTTGCCGGTGGGCACGCCCGGCTCGGCGCTGCAGCAGGGCGCGGCGTTGGCGCTCACTTTCCTGGCCGTGCTGCTTGCCTGGGCGATCCTGGCGCGCGGGGTGCGGCTGTTGGTGCACGCCACGCCGCTGACTTTGATCGACCGCGTGCTGGGCGCCGGCTTCGGCCTGCTGCGCGGCGCGGTGCTGCTGCTGGCGGTGTCGACCGTGGTGGCCTTGACACCGGCGGCGCGCTCGCAACCTTGGCAGGAATCACACGGTGCGGCCTGGCTGGGTGCTGCGCTGCAGGCTTTGAAGCCGGTGCTGCCCGAAGAAGTGTCGCGCCACCTGCCGGCCTGATCGGCCGCTTTCGCCGCTTCCGCAATGCCTTTTTTCCTAGCTCTTCCGTCTTCCGTCCTCCCTCTTCTCAGCTTCCAGGAATCCACCATGTGCGGCATCGTTGGCGTGATCTCTACAGCGCCGGTCAACCAGCTCATCTACGACGCGCTGCTGCTGCTGCAGCACCGCGGTCAGGATGCTGCGGGCATCGTCACCATGCAGGGCACGCAGTGTTTCATGCACAAGGCCCGCGGCATGGTCAAAGACGTGTTCCGCACCCGCAACATGCGGGCCCTGCCCGGCACGGTGGGCCTGGGCCAGGTGCGTTACCCGACGGCCGGCAATGCCTTCAACGAAGAAGAAGCGCAGCCCTTCTACGTCAACGCGCCTTACGGCATCGTGCTGGTGCACAACGGCAACCTGACCAACGCGCACGACCTGAAAAAAGAACTCTTCGACGTCGACCGCCGTCACATCAACACCGGCAGCGACACCGAGGTGCTGATCAACGTGCTGGCCCACGAGATGGAGCTGGCCGGCCGCGACGTGCCGCTGACGCCCGAGCTGGTGTTTCGCGCGGTGCGCGCGGTGCACCGGCGCGTCCGCGGCTCGTATGCGGTGATCGCGCTGATCGCCGGTTATGGCCTGCTGGCCTTCCGCGACCCGTATGGCATCCGCCCGCTGGTCTATGGCCAGTCGCAGCGCTCGGCGGCCGACGGTGGTGGCAAGCATGTGATGCTGGCCAGCGAGACCGTGGCGCTGGAGGGCACCGGCCACACCACCGTGCGCGACGTGGCGCCGGGCGAGGCGCTGTTCATCGACATGGCCGGCACGGTGCATGCGCAGCAGTGTGCTGACACGCCGTCGCTGCACCCCTGCATGTTCGAGTATGTCTACCTGGCGCGGCCCGATTCGGTGATCGACGGCATCTCGGTCTACCAGGCCCGGCTGAACCTGGGTGAATCGCTGGCGCAGCGTGTCATCAACACCCTGGCGCCGAGCGAGATCGACGTCGTGATCCCGATTCCCGAGTCGAGCCGACCGTCAGCCATGCAGCTGGCGCAGAAGATCGGCAAACCCTACCGCGAAGGCTTCGTGAAGAACCGCTATGTCGGGCGCACCTTCATCATGCCGGGGCAGCAGGCGCGCAAGAAGAGCGTGCGGCAGAAGCTGAACGCGATCAGCCAGGAATTCAAGGGTCGCAACGTGCTGCTGGTGGATGACTCGATCGTCCGCGGCACCACCAGCCAGGAGATCGTGCAGATGGCCCGCGAGGCCGGCGCGCGCAAGGTTTACCTGGCCTCGGCCGCGCCGCCGGTGCGTTTTCCCAACGTCTACGGCATCGACATGCCCACCCGCGAAGAGCTGATTGCCCACAACCGCACGCCCGACGAGATCCGCCAGTTCATCGGCGCCGACGCGCTGATCTACCAGGATGTCGAGACGATGAAGCGGGTGGTCGGGGCACTGAACCCGGCGATCATCGGCTTCGAGGCCAGCTGCTTCGACGGCCAGTACATCACCGGCGACATCAGCCTGGCCGACTTCGAGGCCATCCAAACCCAGCGCACCGAAGCCCGCAAGGACGAGGGCGACAGCAACGACCGCAGCCGCTTGACGCTGCAGAGCCGAGACGACGCATGAGCACCGCCGACAAGCCCGCCGCCACCGCGCGCAAGACCATCCCCCGTGTCGCCTTGCCCGCTGACGTGCGCCGTGACACCCTGGCCGTGCGCGAGGGCCTGCCGCCGTCGCCCTGGGGCGAAAACAGCGAGGCCTTGTTCCTCACCAGCAGCTTCGTGCAACCCGACGCCGCCACCGCCGCGGCGCGCTTCGCCAACGAGGAAGAAGCCTTCACCTACAGCCGTTTCACCAACCCCACGGTGATGATGATGGAGCGCCGGCTGGCCGCGCTGGAGGGCACCACCGGCTGCATCGCCACCGCCAGCGGCATGGCCGCGATCATGCTGCTGGTGATGGGCTTGCTGAAGGCCGGCGACCACCTGGTCTGTTCGCAGAGCGTGTTCGGCTCGACCATCCGGCTGCTGCAAGGCGAGTTCAGCAAGTTCGGCGTCGAATCCAGCTTCGTCTCGCAGACCGACATCGCGCAGTGGCGTGATGCGATCCAGCCCAACACCAAGCTGCTGTTCGCCGAATCGCCGACCAACCCGCTGACTGAGGTCTGCGACATCCGTGCGCTGGCCGACATCGCCCACGCCGCCGGCGCCTGGCTGGCGGTGGACAACTGCTTTTGCTCGCCGGCGCTGCAACGGCCCGCCGAACTGGGCGCCGACTTCATCATCCATTCGGGCACCAAGTACCTGGACGGTCAGGGCCGGGTGATCGCCGGGGCGATCTGCGGCTCGAATGAACTGGTCGAGCAGAAGTTTGTGCCGGTGATGCGCAGCTGCGGCATGAGCTTGTCGCCGTTCAATGCCTGGGTGGTGCTCAAGGGCATGGAGACGCTGGGCATCCGCATGAAAGAGCAGAGCGCTCGTGCGCTGCAGCTGGCCACTTGGCTGGAAGCGCAAGCGCCGGTGGCACGCGTCTACTACCCCGGCCTGGCCTCGCATCCACAGCACGTGCTGGCGATGGCGCAGCAAGGTGGCGTGGGCGGCGCAGTGCTGTCGTTCATCGTCGGCGGCGCTGACCCGGTCGCCGCGCGGGCGAATGCTTTCGCGGTGATCGACCACACCCAGATCTGCTCGATCACCGCCAACTTGGGCGACACCAAGACCACCATCACCCATCCGGCCAGCACCTCGCACGGCCGCTTGACCGAAGGCCAGCGCCAGGCCGCTGGCGTGGTGCAGGGCCTGATCCGCGTGGCGGTGGGCCTGGACGATGTTGAAGACCTGAAAAACGACCTGGCACGCGGCCTGGCCACGCTCGCATGAGCGCCGCTGCCACCCAGCCGGTGCGCACCCGCATCGCGCCGTCGCCCACCGGCTTTTTGCACCTGGGCACGGCGCGCACTGCGCTGTATTCATGGGCCTATGCCCGGCACTTCGGCGGCCAGTTTGTGCTGCGCATCGAGGACACCGATGTCGCCCGCTCGACCCAGGACTCGGTCGCCCAGATCCTGGCGGCTATGCGCTGGCTGGGCCTCGCATTCGACGAGGGCCCGGTCTATCAAATGCAGCGGCTGGACCGCTACCACGCGGTGGCTGAGCAGATGATCGCGGCCGGCACCGCCTACCGCTGTTACTGCTCACCCGACGAGCTGGACACGATGCGCGAAGCCCAGCGCGCGCGCGGCGAGAAGACCCATTACGACGGCCGCTGGCGGCCCGCACCCGGCAAGCTGCTGCCTGCCGTGCCCGACGGTGTGAAGCCGGTGCTGCGCTTCGCCAACCCGCCCGACGGCGTGGTGACCTGGAACGACCTGGTCAAGGGCCCGATCTCGATCTCGAACCTCGAGATCGACGACCTGATCATCCTGCGGCCGCCGCCACCGGGCGCGCCCGAAGGCGCTTTGGGCGTACCGACCTACAACTTCGCCGTGGTGGTCGACGATTGGGACATGGCCATCAGCCATGTTTTCCGCGGCGACGAGCACATCAACAACACGCCCTGGCAGATCAATATGTTCCAGGCGCTGGGCGCGCCGCTGCCGCAGTTTGGTCACTGCCCGATCATCCTGGGTGATGACGGGCAGAAGCTGTCCAAGCGCCGCGGCGCGGTCAGCGTCACCGCCTACGAGGACGCCGGCTACCTGCCCGAGGCGATGCTGAACTACCTGGCCCGGCTGGGCTGGAGCCATGGCGACGAGGAACTCTTCAGCTTGTCGCAGATGGTCCTGTGGTTCGACGGCAGCCACCTCGCCAAGAGCCCGGCGCAGTGGGACCCGGCCAAGCTGGCCTGGGTCAACGCCCAGTACCTGAAACAAGCCGACGATGCCCGCCTGGCCGCGCTGGTGGCCACCCAACTGGCCGGCCGCGGTTTCACCGTGCCTGTTGATGGCCGTCTGGCGGCGATGTGCGCACTGTTCAAAGACCGCTGCAACACCACGGTCGATCTGGCCGACTGGCTGCAGATGTACTTCGCACCGGTGACGCCGTCGGCCGACGACCTGGCGGCCCACCTGACGGACGCGGTGCGCCCGGCCTTGGTGTCACTGCGCGACCGTCTGGCCGCGCTGGACGGCGAGGGCGCCTGGACCAAGCCCGCCATCGGCCAGGCACTGAAGGACACGCTGACCGAACACCAGCTGAAGATGCCGTTGCTGGCGATGCCGCTGCGCGCGCTGCTGTGCGGTCGGCTGCAGACGCCGTCGGTCGATGCGGTGGTGGCGCTGTTCGACCGCAGCACCGTGCTGGAGCGTTTGCGGCACGTATAGAAACTGTGCTACATTCATGGACTCGCTTGAACAGCAACGGGGGTATAGCTCAGCTGGGAGAGCGCTTGCATGGCATGCAAGAGGTCATCGGTTCGATCCCGTTTACCTCCACCAATTTCCTTCAGGGGATATTCCTGAAGAAAGCAGTGGCGCTGTTCAAGTCGGTGTCGTGGTTTTTAAAGACATCGTTTAAAAGATGTTGTTTCAAGAATATTGTCCCCTTCGTCTAGAGGCCTAGGACACCACCCTTTCACGGTGATTACAGGGGTTCGAATCCCCTAGGGGACGCCAATTTCGCCTACCGGGTCAGCCCGGGCAGCGGCAAGCAAAGAGCACCTCGGTGCTCTTTTTTTGTTTCAGGCGAGGCTTTGTTGCAGGCCAGGGTTTGAGCGGGCCCAGGTTTGAATGGGTTCGAGTGTGTGGGTCCGGGTGTGTGGGCCGGGGTGTGTGGGTGAGCCGGTGCAGCGGCTGGCCTGTCGCCTGCGGGCTATCGCGCCCGCGCAAGGCTCGCATGATGGGCTGGTGTTCCACCCGCCAGCCACCCAGCCGCCCACCATGACCGACCCAGCTGCCACCACGCCCGGCCTTGATCTGGCCGCACTTGTCGACGACCTGTTCCGCTTGCTGCGGCTGAAGACCACGCCGATCGGCATGCAGTTGTTCGAAACGGTCGAAGCGATGGCGGCGGTGCCTCGCATCCGCCGGCCCAAGGGCAGCATCCACACCACCGACCAGATCGTCGGCCAGGCCGCGCGGCTGGGCTTCACGGTGGGCATCACGATGGCCGACCTGGTCGGCCAGCAGTGTGGTGCGGTGATCGGTCTGGCGCCGCAGGACGCGGCCTTCCAGGCGGGCAAGGCCTTCACCGGTGTGTGGTTCGCCACCGAGGCCGACGCCGCTGCACACCAGCAGGCGATGACCTGCGTGCCGCATGGCCGCTACCACGCCATGGCGGTGTCGCCGCTGGCCGCCGGCCGGCTGCCCAAGCCCGACATCGCGCTGGTCTACGCCAACCCGGCGCAGATGATCTTGCTGGTCAACGGCCTGCAGTGGGCCGGTTACAAGAAGCTGGCATGGGGCGCGGTCGGTGAATCGGCCTGCGCCGACAGCTGGGGCCGGGCGCTGGCCACCGGTGAGCCCAGCTTGGCGCTGCCGTGTTTCCCCGAACGGCGTTACGGCGGTGTGCCCGACGATGAACTGCTGATGGCGCTCAAACCCGCGCAATTGGCGCAGGCCGTCGTGGGCCTCAAACAGTTGTCGGCCAACGGCCTGCGCTACCCGATCCCGCCCTATGGCGTGCAGAACGACGTGCGCGCCGGCATGGCGGCGAGTTACGGATCGAAGTAGGGCGCGGTCAGGATTGCGCAGCGGCCATCGGCTGCGGGTGGTGGGCCGACAGCTGCAGGCTGGCTGCCGCCGGCAGACCAAGCCCAACAGCTGCCTGGCGTTTTCCTTCAGGATCAGCGGCTTGACCTTGGCCGGTGGACGGCCGTAATAGCCGTAATAGCCGAAATAGCCGAAATAGCCGTAATAGCCGTAATAGCCGGGACAGCCGCGACAGCCCAGCGGAGCCGGCCTCAGCTCACCAAGCGGCCCCGCCAATCCCCTTGGGGGGTGGGTTGCGATACCCCGCAGCCCGGGGGCTCAAGCTACCAGGGCGCCCGCCCGATCCCCATCACGCGCCGGTACCACTCGTGAAAGTGCTGCATGCCGTCTTCCATCGGGCTTTGGTAGGGCCCGGCCTCGTCGTCACCACGCTCCAACAGCGCGCGGCGGCCGGCGTCCATGCGCAGCGCGATCTCGTCGTCCTCGACACAGGTTTCCATGTAGGCCGCCTGCTCCGATTCGATGAACTCGCGCTCGAAAGCAGCGATCTCCTCGGGGTAGTAGAACTCGACCATGTTGACGGTTTTCTGCGGCCCCTTGGGGTACAGCGTGCTGACCACCAACACATGCGGATACCACTCGACCATGATGTTCGGGTAGTAGGTCAGCCACAGCGCGCCCTGCTTGGGCGGTGCGCCATTGCCCAGCGCCAGCACCGCCTCGTGCCAGCGCTTGTAGGCCGGTGATCCGGCCTGGCGCAGCGAGTCGTTGATGCCCACCGTCTGCACTGAATGGTGCGCGCTGAACTCCCACTTCAGGTCGTCGCAGTTGACGAAGCGGCCCAGCCCGGGGTGGAACGGGCCGACGTGGTAATCCTCGAGGTAGACCTCGATGAAGGTCTTCCAGTTGTAGTTGCACTCGTGCAGGTGCACCTTGTCGAGCACGTAGCCGGTGAAGTCGAGGTCGGCCTTCGGCCCCACCCGTCCCAGCTCGGCGGCGATGTCGCGGCCGTTGTCCTCGAAGACCATGCCATTCCAGCTGCGGGTCTGGTAGCGGTTGAGGTTCAGGCAAGGGTCTTGCTGGAACAGCGGCGCGCCCAGCAACTCACCCTGCAGGCTGTAGGTCCAGCGGTGCAGCGGGCAGACGATGTTGCCGGCGGCGTGGCCCGGCGCGGTGTGGCGGGTATTGCCGCGGCCGCGCAACATCAGCGCCTGCCGGTGGCGGCAGACGTTGGACAGCAGTTCCACCCCATTGGCGGTGCGCACCAGCGCACGGCCCTCGCCCTCTTGTGGCATGGCGTGGTAGTCGCCCACCTCGGGCACGGCCAGTTCGTGCCCCAGATAGCGGGGCCCGTGCTGGAAGATCAGCTCCATCTCGCGACGGAACAGATCATCCGAAAAATAGGTGGTGACAGACAGTTGCGAGCGTTCGGACCGCTGGTCCAAAGGGCCCCCGGGCCGCCCGAAGGCGGCCACCCCCCGAAGGGGGGTGGCCAACACGGATCGACCCGAGGTTGACTCAGGTTTGCGCGCAAGAGCTTTGAGACGGTCGCTCAGGTCCGACATGATCCCCGGGTTCTCCAGCAAGGATGTCAAAAACCCGCCACCCGGTGGCCCCGCGGATGGACATGATTCGTGGTGATGAAAACGGCCGCCCCAATGGGGCAGCCGAATCCGCGATTGTAGCGAGCGGCTGTGGTCGCGCTGCGACAGGGCGTGACTAAAATCGCTTTCCCGCCCTGGCGCCGGCGGTTCCCCGCCCAGCCCCTGTCATGACACTTGCCGATTCGGTTACCGCCATCGCCAACGCCACCACTACCGCCATCGCCACCGCCACCGCCACCGCCACCGCCACCGCCACCGCCACCGCCGACCCCGTCCGCTACGAAGACGCCTTGTCCGAGTTGGAGCGCTTGGTCGCTGCGATGGAAGGCAACCAGCTGCCGCTGGACGAACTGCTCGGCCACTACCGGCGCGGCGCTCAGTTGCTCGACCTCTGCCGCGCCCGTCTGCAGGCGGTTGAGCAGCAGGTCAAGGTGCTCGAAGACGGCCAGCTCAAACCGTGGGCGGGCGAATGATCGAACGTCGGCTCACCCCAGGCGGGCTCGCTGATCCTTGTGGCGCTGAAGTGGCGCGTGCCCAGAGGCTTGCATGATGCAGGCGGCTTTCGAGCAGTGGGTGCGCGACGAACTGGCCCTGGTTGAATCGGCGCTGTCGGCCTGGGTGCCGGCCGACGCGCCAGCCGGCCTGGGTGGGGCGATGCGTTACGGCGTGCTCGATGGTGGCAAGCGGCTGCGCCCGCTGCTGGTGCGCGCCGCGTCCGAGGCGGTGGGCGGGCAAGCCGAGGCGGCCTTGCGCGCTGCCGTGGCGGTGGAATTGATCCACGCCTACTCGCTGGTCCACGACGACATGCCCTGCATGGACAACGACGTGCTGCGCCGCGGCAAGCCGACGGTGCATGTGCAGTTCGGCGAGGCCGGCGCGATGTTGGCTGGCGACGCGATGCAGGCGCTGGCCTTCGAGGTGTTGACGCCCGCCGAAGGCCTGGCGCCCGAACTCCAGGCCCGGCTGTGCAGCTTGCTGGCGCGCGCCGCTGGCCACGCCGGCATGGCCGGTGGCCAGGCGATCGACCTGGCCTCGATCGGCAAGCCGCTAGCCGAGGCCTGTCTGCGCGACATGCACCGCCGCAAGACCGGCGCTCTGCTGCAAGCCAGCGTGCTGATGGGCGCGGCCACTGGCACCTGCCCGCCGGCGGCCTGGACCGCGCTCAGCGACTTTGGCGCCGTGCTGGGCCTGGCCTTCCAGGTGGTGGACGACATCCTCGACGTGACCCAGGCCTCGGCCACGCTGGGCAAAACCGCGGGCAAGGATTCCGACGCCAACAAGCCGACCTACGTCACCGTGCTGGGCCTGGACGAAGCCCGCCGCCAAGCCACCGACCTGCACCGCCAGGCGCTGGCCGCGCTGCAGCGCAGCGGTCTGGCCAATGCCAACCACCTGCGCTTGCTGGCCGACATGGTGGTCGACCGCGAAAGCTGAACAAGAGCCCCCCATGCCCCATTCCCTGTTGAACACCTTGGGCGCGCCTGCCGACTTGCGCCGCCTGCCGCGCGCTGACCTGGGCCGCGTGGCCAATGAGTTGCGCGACTTCATCATCCACAGCGTCAGCAAGACCGGCGGCCACCTGTCGTCCAACCTGGGCACGGTGGAATTGACGGTCGCGTTGCACTATGTTTTCAACACGCCCTACGACCGCATCGTCTGGGATGTGGGCCACCAGACCTATCCGCACAAGATCCTCACCGGACGGCGCGAAGCGATGGCCACGCTCAAGCAGCTGGGCGGCATCAGCGGCTTTCCGCGCCGCGCCGAGAGCGAGTACGACACCTTCGGCACTGGGCATGCCTCCACCTCGATCTCGGCCGCGCTGGGCATGGCCCATGCGGCCAAGTTGAAGGGTGAACACCGGCGCACCGTGGCGGTGATCGGCGATGGTGCGCTGACCGGCGGCATGGCCTTCGAAGCGCTGAACCACGGCGGCGCACCCCACGGCGTGGGCCCGGCCGACATGCTGGTGATCCTCAACGACAACGACATGTCGATCAGCCCGCCGGTGGGCGCACTCAACAAGCACCTGGCGCGGCTGTTGAGCGGCAACTTCTACACCGCAGCGCGTGAAGGCGCCAAGAACGTGCTGAAGAACACGCCGCTCTACGAGTTCGCGCGCCGCTTCGAAGAGCACACCAAGGGCATGGTCGTGCCCGGCACGATCTTTGAAGAACTGGGCTTCACCTACGTCGGCCCGATCGACGGCCACGACCTCGATGCGCTGATCCCCACGCTGGAAAACCTGCGCGGCCGCTCGGGCCCGCAGTTCCTGCACGTGGTCACCAAGAAGGG
>JAYVDE010000041.1:0-7972 GCA_043749575.1 Burkholderiaceae bacterium
TCTTCATTTGGGCGCCTCTTTCTAGTTAAGTGGTTTGTGGAAACACTACTTTGGCACGTTGATGCCGTTTTAGGAAGTGGGCGTCCATTCCATTATTTATAGCTACGCAGCTGAACTCGTCTATTGAAAAATTTCAAGGAGGAGCGAAAATTGGTCAGTCAATAATAGATGGGTGGGTTAAGGCTTTCAAAGCGACGAATCCAACTGCAGTAAACGAGGACAACCCGTTTAATAATCCACTGCACAAGGACATCCTTGCAGAGTTCGCCGCAATTAAGACAAACGCTCAAACTAAAAGCACTGTGGTGGATGCGTGTACGCACATAATTGAAAACAATGGTTGGGGAACGTTGCAAGAAGTTACTATGAGGCAGGCAACGGCTGGAGATTTTGAGACGGCCATTCGTGAGATGGAGGACTTAGACAAGCTTCGTCGTGTCATGCGTCGCATGATCGAAATGCGGTTACAAAAAGGGACCTATGATTCCCATTTTGGAGGTGCCACAGAGCGCTTTGTAGAGGCCTGCCGAATAATTGCTAGCGATACAGCATCGCCACGCCTAGCAGAATTAGTCAAAAGGCTTTTTGAGGGTACAGCTCTGGCATCTGAACTCATTCCGCAACAACCAGTAGCCATTTAGCTGCCTCAGCCAAAAGAATTTGGAATAGGTTTTCAACTCATCATTACCAATTTATCTGGCAGCATTTCCCATTCTATTACGACCATAAATGATTAAAGGCTGAACGTCAGCACTGGGCCGCGACTTTACCCATTGCGCATTAATTGGCTTGCCACAATGCTGCCACTGGCATAACAAAAAATTGTGGCACTAGATAGCTGACGCAGGTGATCGTAACTAACGGCCAAAAGCGGAAGTTCAAGCCAACTCTTAAATATAATTTTAGACCAACCAGAACAATTAATTTGATATTAAATTTGTTTTATGGCAAGAATGGTTTCTCGCGCCATAGTGAATCTAACTTGTAGAATTGGAAAGGGGCGAAACGCCCCTTTTTTAATCCCACATTCATTACCAACGCATTGGCTGACTAACTTGCAACAAGTCGGGCAATTTTTCAAAATAAAACAGCATCATTTAGCTTGAAATGGATGTACGGTATTCTTGTATTCTTTCAGAACAGTCTCAACACTTGGTTCGCGTGCAATGGCACTTTTAATGGCCTGCTTAGTAGCCCGATAGTTCCATTCCTGCACACGCTTATCATCATCCGCTTTGCGGTCTATAAATACACCCACACAAATAAAGACATCTTCCGCCTCTTCTTTAGGAATCGTGCCATCCGCCACACAATCCATGACCGCCATTGATATACCCCGTTGTGCAGGGCCAAACATCTGAACTGCCTGCTTGCCATTTTTAATTGTTACTTTGTTAAACATCACAGTGGCTGGTTTCGTCATCATATTGGGGGCTGTGATTGCCAGCAAGCCATTAGCACCATCTTTCTGGTCAGTCAACGCTCGACAGAACGCCTGTTCGGCATAACTTCCGCGCGGACCCATGATAAGGTCGATATGTGCAACATTCAGCAAATCCAAACCGCTGCCATCTGCACGATCTTCAATAACCAGCGCCTCTCCTACTAGTACACGATCGATAACTGCCAATTTTATTCTCCTTTTTGAAAAGTTACGCCATACATTGGATTATGTTTTGTAGCTCAAAAATGGGACACTAAGTTTACACAAAAGTGCAGATTTTTTCATTCGGATAGACGATGAAAACGAGTATCCAATATGTACATAATGCTTTTCCTGTAGTCAATATAGTTTGGGGAAATAATTGTATAGGCGAGACAGCACTTGAGAAGCTATAAGTAAACTTTTCTTGTGGAATATTGTCGCAATTATTGTATAGATAGAGTTTTATGCGATGTGTATTTGTTCGTTGCTATTAGATGATTCGCGACCTTAATGCAATGAATTCAAGCGTGCAAGGAGGTATATCATGAACGCCATTTCAACCGAAACTGCCCTGCCCAGATTGGAATTAAACGCAGTTGTGCCCGATTTCGAAGCGCAGACCACCATGGGTGTCATCCGTCTGTCGGAATGGGCGAAAGACAAATGGGTTATTTTGTTTTCGCATCCAGCGGATTTCACACCAGTCTGCACCACCGAGTTTATGGAGTTCGCCAAACGCCAGGGCGAATTCGAGCGAAAAGGCGTGACCTTGCTGGGTTGCTCGGTGGATAGCATTTATAGCCACATAGCTTGGGCACGTAACATTCAGGATAAATTCCACATCAAAATCGAATTTCCAATCATTGCTGATTTAGACCAAAAGGTATCTCGACTATACGGCATGATCCACGAAGCCAGTAGCAACACATCAACGGTGCGATGTGTGTTTTTCATAGACCCCAAACGCGTCCTGCGTGCAATGATTTACTACCCGATGAACGTAGGACGCAATTTCGACGAAATCATGCGCGTGGTCGATGCCTTGCAAATAACGGATGCCAACAAGGTGGCATGTCCTGCCAACTGGACACCCGGCAGTGATGTAATTATCCCCGCGCCAGTAACGATGGACGATGCCGAACTACGCGCAGAAAGTAAGGAATATCAGGTTGCCGACTGGTACTTTGCCATGAAAAAGCTGCCTGAAACTCAGTTAGGAAAAGGGCACTGAAATGGCTAAAATACTTTGTGTACTCTATGACGACCCCGTCACCGGCTACCCAAAATCCTATGCACGCGACAGCATTCCTGCGATCAAGACGTATCCCGGCGGGCAGACCCTACCCACGCCGAAAGCAATCGACTTCAAGCCAGGGCAGTTGCTGGGTAGTGTGTCAGGTGAACTGGGATTACGCAAATTCCTAGAATCGCTCGGACACGAGCTGGTAGTGACTACTGATAAAGATGGCCCCCACTCTCGGTTAGAACAAGAACTGCCTGACACCGATATCATCATCTCTCAACCTTTCTGGCCGGCCTACCTGACGGAAGAACGCTTTGCCAAGGCGCCTAAACTCAAACTGGCGATTACGGCGGGCATCGGTTCCGACCATGTTGACCTGCAGGCCGCCATCAAGCATGGCGTCACGGTTGCCGAGGTCAGCTACAGCAACAGCATCAGCGTTTCCGAGCACGTGGTGATGATGATATTAAGTTTGGTGCGCAACTACATACCATCGTATCAATGGGTAATCAAGGGTGGCTGGAATATCGCCGACTGCGTGGAACGCTCCTACGACCTTGAAGGCATGGATGTTGGCACGGTCGCGGCCGGGCGCATTGGGCTGGCGGTTCTCAGGCGGCTGAAAGCGTTCGACGTGAAGCTGCATTACACCGACCGTCACCGGTTGTCGCCTGAAATCGAAAAAGAACTCAACGTTACCTTCCACCCCGACGTGGAATCCATGATCAAGGTATGTGACGTAGTGACGATTAACTGCCCGCTGCATCCAGAAACTGAACACATGTTCGACGATAAACTAATTTCCAAGATGAAACGTGGCGCCTACATCATCAACACTGCGCGCGGCAAGATTTGTGATCGGGATGCGGTCGCGCGGGCGTTGGAAAGTGGACACCTAGCCGGTTACGCTGGCGATGTCTGGTTTCCGCAACCCGCACCGCAAGACCACCCCTGGCGCACTATGCCGTACCACGGCATGACCCCGCACGTTTCTGGCACCAGCCTGAGCGCACAGGCACGCTATGCAGCAGGTACGCGTGAAATTCTGGAATGCTGGTTTGAAGGCCGTCCGATTCGTGAAGAATACCTGATTGTCGATAGAGGGCGCTTGGCTGGCGCAGGTGCACATTCTTATAGTACGGGGAACGCAACCAGCGGCTGGGAAGAAGCGACAAAGTACAGAGCTGGGACAAGGTAACTGAGTTAGACCCGATTTAGCAGCTGGGCATTGATTCCTAATGGGCTAGGTCAATCTGTTAACACTAGTCTTCGGTATCGCTGTATTCACTTCAAGCGATTGGCTGAGAGCATTTTTATTGTGCGAGGATTTTCTTGCTACGCTCACGCTGGGCAAGAATCACATCAATGGCATTGAGAACTTCTGGAATCAGGCCAAGCGTGTGTTAAGGAAATACAGCGGGATTCTCAAAAAATCGTTCCCACTATTCCTCAAAGAATGTGAGTTCAGATTTAATTACGGAACCCCTAAACAACAACTGAAAACATTGAAGGAGTGGGCTGATATTTAATGCTAATCTACTACAGCCCCTTTTTAAATATTGCTGGGATGCGTCATATTTACAGGATTAACCCATAGGTCGAATTCATTTGCTGTGACATAGCCTAGCGCAAGTGCTGCCTGCCTTAGTGTGCTGCCTTCTTGATGTGCGTGTTTAGCAATCTCAGCAGAGCGATCATAGCCAATATGTGGAGTTAGTGCGGTCACCAGCATCAAGGAGCGATTCAATTGTTCAGCAATGCGATGGATATTTGCCTCGATTCCACGCACACAGTACTTTTCAAAGCTTTGCATCCCTTCGGCGAGTAGTCGCACACTTTGCAAGAAGTTATAAGCGATAAGTGGCTTGTACGCGTTCAGTTCTAAGTTGCCAGAAGAACCACCGACTGTGATCGCAGTGTCGTTGCCGAATACTTGGCAACACACCATCGCCAATGCCTCACACTGCGTTGGGTTGACTTTTCCTGGCATGATTGAGCTCCCAGCTTCATTTTCTGGAATACTTATTTCTCCCAATCCAGAGCGTGGACCAGAAGAGAGCCAGCGTACATCATTGGTGATTTTCATGAGTGCAACAGCCAACGTTTTGAGCGCACCATGAGCAGATACTATTGCATCATTCGCGGCTATTGCGGCAAATTTATTGGCGGCACTCTTGAATGGTGTAGCGTAATTGTGTGCCAGTTTTGCAGCAACTCTTTCGCCAAATTTTGCATGGGTGTTCAGCCCCGTACCGACTGCCGTACCGCCAATAGCCAGCTGATAAAGAGGGGTAAGCACGGCAGTTAATAATGATTCAGCAAGATCTAACTGTGCCACATAACCAGAGAATTCCTGCCCGAGAGTTAATGGCGTTGCATCCTGTAGGTGGGTACGACCAATTTTTACAATATCGGTGAATGTTGTGGATTTTTCTTGCAGTGTCATGCGCAATGTGCTCAGTGCGGGTAGCAGGTTTTGCAAAATACCGAACACAGCACTAATATGCATGGCGGTCGGAAAAACATCGTTGGATGATTGGCCGAGATTAACTTCATCGTTGGGGTGGACCTTGCGCTTTTCGCCACGTATTCCTCCTAGCAGTTCCGAGGCGCGATTGGCGAGCACTTCATTGATGTTCATATTGCTGTGCGTACCTGAGCCAGTTTGCCAGACAGACAGCGGAAACTCTTGTCGATGTTGGCCTGCCAGCACTTCATCTGCAGCTTGCACAATGGCATTTGCTATGTCGATATCCAGCAGGCCAAGATCGCGATTAACCAATGCACAAGCACGTTTGACGGCAGCAAGCGCCATCATGATTTCTTCTGGCATACGTTCCGACGAGATATGAAAATGCTCGAGTGAGCGCTGGGTTTGTGCGCCCCAAAGTTGATCGGCTGGCACTTCTATAGTGCCGAATGAATCACGTTCTGTTCTGGTGGTCATGGTGTTTCTCCAAATGTTAAATGCCCAGCGCTTTTTTGACTACTATCAGAATTTCTGGTGTGTAGTTCAATTTCAATGCGGCTAAGTGGCCTTTTTCCGACATTTTATTCCAGGTTTTTCGCAATATATCAAGCAGTTTTTTCTCGTCGTACTGGCTGCTGTATTTGTGCACAAACGCTTCGAGGTAATATTCGAGGAAAGTCAGATCCACCACGTCTTCCAGTAGCTGGGTTTCCGGGTTGAGTTTCAGATTTTCTTTTCGCAGCAGGGATTTCAGCTTGTCGATCATTTCCTGGTCATAACCGGCTTGCTGCATGATGGCGCCAGCCATCTCGCCATGAAATTTATACAGGTAAGTGCGCCATTGATAATAGCCGGCCTTGCCCATCGGATAGGTGTCGCGCGGAATTTTCCAGCGGCAGATATGCTGGGCGCGCACGGCGAGCTGAACATGCTCCGGCGCGTCCGGGGCGAAGCGGTTGAGCATGTCGCCCATGCGCTGCGCGTACAGGACTTCCTTGGGGTATTCCTTACCTGCAAAAATTTCCTTGTTGGGGTCTTCAACGTTTGCAGCGTCAAATCCGGCAATGGCCTGATCAAAGCGGGCTTTATTAAAAATCATCGGTCGGTTCCTTGTTTGTAGTCAAGGACTCTGGGCTTCCAGTCAATAATTCTGGTCAAAATGAATGAAAAAGCAAGTGTAACAGAGGGCACGCCACTATTTCATACCAGCAGTGGAGAACAAGCGCGGAATGGGTATATTGCGTTGGAGTATTCATGATGAAACCTTTGCCGGAATTTAACCGCGCAAGTGCGGTCGAATGAGTTGGAGGACGAAATGCGTTCCTTGCGCGAATACATCAACACCTGGCTTCTGCTGGAATTGCTGCGTGGCATGGCCATCACTGGCAAAAATCTGTTCCAGCGTAAGGTTACGATTCAATACCCAGAGGAAAAAACGCCGCTCAGCCCACGCTTCCGCGGGCTGCATGCTTTGCGTCGCTATCCTAATGGAGAGGAGCGCTGTATCGCTTGTAATCTGTGTGAGGCGGTATGTCCGGCTATGTGCATAACCATCGACTCTGAAGAGCGCCCAGACGGCACACGCCGTACTACACGCTATGACATCGACTTATTTAAGTGTATCTATTGCGGTTTTTGCGAAGAGGCATGCCCAACCGATGCCATCGTAATGACACGTCATTTTGAGTTTTATATGGAGGAGCGTAATGAGGCCGTCATCGACAAGCAAAGATTGTTGACATTAGGCGACAATTTCGAACAACAAATCGCCAGTGATCGTGCACAAGACGCACCCTTTCGATGATTAAAATGTAGCGTGGGTGATCTTAAGTGCTTATCCATCAATTGACCTCTTTTGGAAAAAGAGGGGGCTAATGCAAATTCGTCCATGCTGCGCATTAGTTTTTTATACAAATTTGCTAACGCGGGAAAAATGCGAAAGAATAACGAGCACAGGTTTTGCTACGCGTAGCCAAACAATACTTCAGTCGTAGTGGCGAAAGTTTACGCCTAATCTAGATTAATTACCTCAACACTGACGTTGGGCCGTGGAGCTGACTGTCAGATTTGATATAAGTTAGTACAGCTGATGCTTGCTCTGCTACTAAATCGGGTCTAATCCACGTTTACTACCGGGCTACTTACGTCATGATTTGTTGCAGCTTTTATTCTCCTTTTCACTTAAAGAAAATTGAGTGATTAACTGAATTAAGAGCATTGTATGTTTAAAAAATACCTGTTTGTAAAATTGCAATTTCTTTCTTTTGCCAGTCTAAAATGAATTAGTCTTCTATTCTAAAACCAACCTTGATTGTGACTTGGTAATGTGCGATCTTGCCATCCGCGATATGTCCGCGCGTTTCAACTAATTCAAACCAGTCCATGTGTTTGACTGTAAGAGAAGCTTTGGCAATAGCATTTTTTATTGCATCATCAGTACCGATAGCTGAAGATCCAACAAGATCGATAAGTTTGTAGGTGTGATTGGTCATGATATTCCCCAATATTTTTGAAAAAGGATTGATTACAAAGTTAATAGTGCTCTGTAGCTAATCATTTGTCTATCAGTGTTTTCGTCACTCTTCGAAAAAAGGGTGCGGTAAGTTTTCAAATCGTCCACGTCCATAACCAACTGCCTATTGCGACTATTTGCAACTGCCAAAGAGTTGGCACTAAGTTCAATGGAAGTACCTAGTCCAGCGTAGATGTAGTGATCTCCAAAAGCTTTTTTAAATGCGCTGAAAGCTGGTTCTCCAGTACAGTGGCTCGGAGCAACAAAATCCACCTTGAAAGTATTGTGCAAGGTACTGACAATTTGCTCGATTTCTGCATC
>JAYVDE010000042.1:0-2884 GCA_043749575.1 Burkholderiaceae bacterium
GGCCGTCTGGGTGCGGATGAACGAGGCCAGCGTGTTGAACGCTGAAACAAAATCGGTGACCGCGGTCTTCACCGCTGCGGTGTCGTCGGTCACGCCGACATCGACATCGCCGGTGGTGGTCTTCAGCAAGTTGAGGGTCAGGCCGTCGACCACGTTGCTCAGGGTGTTGCTGGCCGAGGTGACGGCGATGCCGTTGATGGTCAGGTTCGCATTGGCGGCACGGGCGGTGCGGCTCATCGGCGATGCGGCGACCGTGGCGTCGTAGGCCAGCGCCGATAGGCCGGTGGCGGCGACGCCATCGTCGGCGGTCTCGACCACGCTGACGCGGAAGGCGTTTTCGGCGCCGGTGTCCTTCGAGCGCAGGCTCAGCCGGCTGCCGCTGGCGTCGGTGACCAGGGTGGCGGTGACGCCGGCGCCCGCCGCGTTGATCTTGTCGCGGATGCCAGCCAGGCTGGTCTCGCCGGCGCCGAGGCTGATGGTCACCGCGCTGCTGCCGCTCTTGGCGCTGAAGTTGGCCGCCGGGTCGCCGCTGCCGTAGCTGCCCAACTCGATCACAAGCGTGCCTTCGCCCAGCGTCGCGGCGCTGCTGGCCAGCGCGCTGCCGGTGACGGTCTGGCTGACCGCCAGGCGGCTGACGTTGACGGCGTAGTTACCGGCCACCGCGCCGCTGCTGGTCGATACCTTCACTGCCGCGGTGTCGGCCGACGTAGCGATGGTGCTGCCCCACAAGGCGGTGCCGGTCAGTGCGTTTGACTTGTCGCGCAGGGCCGAGAAGTAGCCTTGCATCTTGCCGACGTTCGACAACCTGGTGTTCAGGCCGCTGGCCTGGTTCTGCAGCAGCGTCAAGGGCCGCTTTTCGACCGCCATCAGTTGCGTGAGGATGCTGGCAACGTCCAGCCCGCTGCCGATGCCGGCTGATGAAATGCTGCCAATGCCGGTGACAGTTGTGGCCCTGGTGATGCTCCTTCGCTGACGGTATTTCGGCCGTTGCCGGGCCGACTTGAGGCGACCCGTCAAACGACCGCGGCCCGGCACAAGTCCGGGCCGCGCCACGTGTTTCTCCGCGCCCTCGGGGGGCCGTCGCCGCACGGCGGCGGCCTTGGGCGCGCGTCAGTTCTGCAACAGCCGCATCACTTGCTGGGGCAGCTGGTTGGCCTGCGCCACCATCGCGTTGCCGGCCTGCTGCAGGATCTGCGCGCGGCTCAGGTTGGCGGTTTCTGCGGCGAAATCGGCGTCCATGATGCGGGACCGCGCCGCGCTCTGGTTCTCGACCGAGACCTGCAGGTTGGCGATCACCGACTCGAAGCGCGACTGCGAAGCGCCCAGCGTGGCGCGCTCGTTGTTCACGGTGTTCAGCGCGGCATCGATGTTGTCGACCACCGTGTGGATCGTGGCCACCGCGGCGGTGTTGTCGATCACGCTGCGGCCGGCACCGGTGTTGTCGGTGCCCGCCACTGCGGTGATGGCGGGGGCGGTGCTGAGGTCCAGCGTCGTGATGTTGATGGTGTCGTCGGCGGTGGTGTTGGCGCCCACCTGGAACTGCATGGTGCCGGCCTCGACCCCCAGCACATGCTTGCCGTTGAAGGTGGTGGCGCCCAGCACGCGCTGGATCTCCTTGGCCAGCTCGCCGAACTCCTTGTCCAGCGAATCCTTGTCGCTGCCCGAGTTGGTGGCGTTGGCCGACTGCACCGCCAGCTCACGCATGCGCTGCAAGGCATCAGCCACCTTGCCCAGCGAGCCTTCGGAGGTCTGCGCCATCGAGATGCCATCGTTGGCGTTGCGCGCTGCGGCGTTCATGCCGCGCACCTGCGCGTTCATGCGTTCGGCGATGGCCAGGCCCGCGGCATCGTCCTTGGCCGAATTGACGCGCAGCCCGGACGACAGGCGCTGCATAGAGGTCGCCAGCGAGTGCTGCGACACGTTCAGGTTTCGCTGCGCATTGAGCGAAGCGATGTTGGTATTGATCGTCTGGGGCATGGTGGCCACTCCTCAAGGTTCGACGACACCGGCCAATTGGGCCGGAAATCAAAAGCGGTTTGTCGCGACCCGCACCGGTCGCCTGCCGCCTTCGAGACCTGGCCGTTGTGCCCCAACTCCGCAGGCGCCGTTTCCGGGTAACACCTGTGCGGCAGCTCAGGCATTGGGGCCCATTGTGGAAAATGCCCGGCCGGGCGAAGCGCAGAAATGAGGTTTGAAGTGGCGCCAGTTCCCACCGCCGCGCGGCCCAAAAACCAAGGGCCCCGCGGCGTGTTGCTGCGGGGCCCTGGACGGGGCAGGGGCTGCCTTGATCGCGATCAGCGCGTCCATCCGACGATGTTCGTAGGGATGGGCAACGGCCCGGCGGACTTGTTCGCTCGGGATGGTCTTCGGCAGGGGCAGGGCTAGGGTGCGTGACAGGCCGGCCGAGTGGGATGACGGCTGCAGGTCTTGTCGACCGACCGCATGGCCGCTTGATGGTGTCGAGCACCTTGGCCTGAAAAAAACAACGCACCAGAGCCTCGGAGGGCTTGGCGCGTTGTCATGCGGCGACCTGTCCGGGACCGGCGGGGTGGTAGGCCCCGCCGCCCGACGGCGCCGACATCAAGGCTGGCGGGCCGTCATCGAAGCAGCGTCATGACCTGCTGTGGCAACTGGTTGGCCTGCGCCACCATCGCGTTGCCGGCCTGCTGCAGGATCTGCGAGCGGCTCAGGTTGGCGGTTTCTGCGGCGAAGTCGGTGTCCATGATGCGGCTCTTGGCGGCCGACTGGTTTTCCACCGAAATCTGCAGGTTGGAGATCACCGAATCGAAGCGTGACTGCGAGGCACCCATCAGCGCACGCTCGCCGTTGATCTTGGTCAAAGCAGTGTCGATCTGGTCGATCACTGCCTGGGTCTGAGTGCCCG
>JAYVDE010000043.1:0-2883 GCA_043749575.1 Burkholderiaceae bacterium
CACGATGGCGCCCGCCGTGCCCCACAGGATGCCTTTGCTGCGCTGGGCCGGTGGCAGCTTGCGGCAGGCCAGCGCGATCACCACCGCGTTGTCGCCACCGAGCAGGATGTCGATCATGATGATCTGGCCGACGGCGATCCAGAACTCGGGGGTCATCAAGGCTTGCATGCGGCGTCCGGCTGACCGGCTGAGGGTGGAAGCGGCAGTGTAGGCGCCGCGGTCGGGGCGTTCGCAGGCAGACCTGAACACTGCACCGACAGTTCCGTCAGACCCCGGTACAGGGCGTTGCCGGTCCAGTGCGGCGCGGCAGGCGCGGTCAGCATCAGGTCAGGCCAGCGCTCGAGCACCTGCGCAAACACGGCCTGCGCCTCCATCAGCGTCAACGCCGCGCCGATGCACACATGCGGGCCTTGCCCGAAGGCCAGCGGCGGCGCGGCGCGGCGGGTGATGTCCAGCTCGTCCGGCCGGTCATGGCGGGCCGGGTCGCGGTTGGCGGCGCCGATCAGCGCGACCACCAGATCGCCCCGACGCAGCGTCTGGCCGTGCAGCACCACCTCGGTCGCAACGCGCCGGCCGGTGTACTGCACCGGGCTGTCGTAGCGCAGCAGTTCGCGCACAGCACCCGGCAGCAATGACGGGTCGTGCTTCAACTGTTGCCACTGCTGCGGATGCGCCAGTAGCGTGCGCAGCCCGTTGGCCAGCAGGTGGCGCGTGGTTTCATGGCCGGCGAACAGCAGCATCACGCACTGCGCCAGCAGCTCGGCGCTGCCGCGGATCTGGCCATCGCGCTCGGCCTGCAGCAGGCGACCGATCACATCATCGCGTGGGTCAGCGCCTCCTTCGACCGCTGAGCGGCGGCGCGCCAGCAGCGCGTCGAAATGGCGGGCCATCGCGAGCAACGCGGTCTGTGCGCTCAAGGCCTGAGCACGGCTGGGCGCGGGGGCGCCGATGAAGTCGGCGAGTTCGTCGGACCAGGCCAACACGTCTGCGGGCGCATCGCCCTCGGCGTCGTCCAGGCCCATCAACAGGCCGATCACCTCGGCCGGCAGCGGCCGCGCCAGGGCGCTGACGAAGTCGAGCGGCACAGCACTGTCAACAGCCGCCAGCCGGTCGGCCACGGCCTGCTCAATACGCGGCACCAGCCGCTGCAGATCGGCCGGGCGGAACGCGGCCGACATCACTTGGCGCACGCGGGTGTGGTCCGGCGCGTCGAGAAAGATCATCGCGCGGGCGAACAGGCGCTGGAAGCCTTTCAGCTCGGAGCGCCCTGCGTGACGATCGGTGTGCGGCTCGTCGACCGGACGCATGACCCAGCCGCCGGTGCGCTGGGCCGAAAAGCGCGCATCCCGCAGTACCAGTTCCACATCGGCATGGCGCGACACCAGCCAGGCGCCGCCGAAGAACTCGTCGCTCCAAACCAGCGGTGCAGCGTCGCGCAGCGCACGGTAGGTCGGATAGGGATCGCGCAGGAACGCGTCGTCGAGCATCGAGTGCCCGAGCAACGACCGGGCATCGAATGGCCCGGCGATCGGAGCGCCGGGCGGCGCATGCAACGCCGACGCCCGGCGCCCGTGTGGCATCAGAGCAGCTTCTTCAACAGCTTGGCCATCTCGGACGGGTTGCGCGTGACGGTGAAGCCGCTGGCTTCCATCACCGCCAGCTTGGCGTCGGCCGTGTCGGCACCCCCCGAGATCAGCGCGCCGGCATGGCCCATGCGCTTGCCGGCCGGTGCCGTCACGCCAGCGATGAAGCCGACGATCGGCTTCTTCATGTTCGCCTTGCACCAGACGGCGGCTTCGGCCTCGTCGGGGCCGCCGATCTCGCCGATCATGATCACCGCATCGGTTTCCGGGTCGTCGTTGAACAGCCGCATGATGTCGATGTGCTTCAGCCCGTTGATCGGGTCACCGCCAATGCCGACCGCGCTGGACTGGCCGAGGCCGATCTCGGTGAGCTGCGCGACCGCTTCGTAGGTCAACGTGCCGGAGCGGCTGACCACGCCGATGCGGCCCTTGCGGTGGATGTGACCCGGCATGATGCCGATCTTGATTTCTTCCGGCGTGATCAGGCCAGGGCAGTTCGGGCCCAGCAGCAGCGTTTTCTTGCCGCCCCTGGCTTCCTTCTGGATCATCTTGTTGCGCACTTCCAGCATATCGCGCACCGGAATGCCTTCGGTGATGCAGATCGCCAGGTCGAGGTCGGCCTCGACCGCTTCCCAGATGGCGGCTGCCGCGCCCGCTGGAGGCACGTAGATCACGCTGACGGTAGCGCCAGTGGTCGCAGCCGCCTCCTTGACGCTGGCGTAGATCGGGATGCCTTCAAAGTCTTCGCCGGCCTTCTTCGGGTTGACGCCGGCGACGAAGCAGTTCTTGCCGTTGGCGTAGTCGCGGCACATGCGGGTGTGGAACTGGCCCGTCTTGCCGGTGATGCCCTGCGTGATGACCTTGGTGTCTTTGTTGATCAGGATGCTCATGTGTGTGTCCTTGGTCTCGGGGCGCTTACTTGAGCGCGGCCATCACGGCCTGGGCGGCATCGGCCATCGAATCGGCGCTGATGATCGGCAAGCCGGAATCCTTCAGCATCTTCTTGCCGATGTCCTCGTTGGTGCCCTTCATGCGCACGACCAGCGGCACCGTCAGGTTGACCGCCTTGCAGGCGGCGATCACGCCTTCGGCAATGGTGTCGCAGCGCATGATGCCGCCGAAGATGTTGACCAGGATGGCCTTGACCTTCGGGTTGCCCAGCATGATCTTGAAGGCTTCGGTCACCTTCTCGGCGGTGGCGCCACCGCCCACGTCGAGGAAGTTGGCCGGCTCGGCGCCGAACAGCTTGATGGTGTCCATCGTCGCCATCGCGAGGCCGGCGCCGTTGACCAAACAGCCA
>JAYVDE010000044.1:0-2875 GCA_043749575.1 Burkholderiaceae bacterium
CGCCATCGCGGTGTTCGGGCTGGTGGTGGCCGGCGTGATGGAGCTGATCCGCCGCTGGCACAACCGCAACTGCGTGGTGCACCGCGACGAGGTCGAGCGTCTGCTGGCCATCGCGCGGTCCGACCGGCACTGATGCCGGGCGCCGGCCCGGCAGGCGGCGGCCACCACGCCTGGGCGGTGGTCGCGCTGCTGTTCAACGCCTTCACCTGGGGCGTCAGCTGGTGGCCGTTCCGCCAGTTGGCCGATGTCGGCCTGCATCCGCTGTGGCTGACCGGTTTCATTTACACCGCCGCGGCCGTGGGTCTGTTGATCGCGCGGCCTGCCGCGCTGCCGGAGCTGCTGCGCACGCCGGCGCTGTGGCCGCTGGTGCTGGCCTCGGGCGCCACCAACGCCTGCTTCAACTGGGCCGTCAGCATCGGCGACGTGGTGCGCGTGGTGCTGCTGTTCTACCTGATGCCGTTGTGGACGGTGCTGCTGTCGCGCTGGCTGCTGGGTGAGCGCATCAGCCTGCGAGGCGCCTGCCGCGTGGCCTTGTCGTTGGCCGGTGCGATGGTGGTGCTGTGGCCGGCCGGTGGCGCGGCGGCGGCGGTGGTGGTGTTGCCGGACGCGTTGCCACGCGGGCTGCCCGATGCGCTGGGGCTGCTGGGCGGCCTGGCTTTTGCGCTGAACAACGTGATGCTGCGGCGCGAGGCCAGGCGCAGCCCCTCGGCGCGTGCACTGGCGATGTTCGCGGGCGGCGCGGTGGTGGCCATGGGCCTGGCCGCCCTGCTGACGCAGGCCTCGCTGGCGCTGCCGCCACCACCGCTGTCCTGGGGTTGGGGTCTTGCGGCACTGGCCATGGCGGGGTGGTTTCTGGTCTCGAACCTGGCCTTGCAATACGGCGCCGCGCGCTTGCCGGCCAACACCACGTCGGTGGTCATGATCAGCGAGGTGTTTTTCGCCAGTGCCTCGGCGCTGGCGATGGGCGCCGGCACGCTGGGCTGGCGCGAGGCCCTGGGCGCGTTGATGATCTTGGGCGGCGCGCTGCTGGCGTCGTTGCAAAAGGACTGAAAGCGCGGCAGCGGTGTCGCAACAGCGCGATCTCAGCGTGGCCTCAACACGGCCTCACCGCGGCACGCGCGGCAAGGGTGGCAGCGGCGCGGTGCCCGGCGGCAGGCGGCGCTGGATGCCCTGGCGCTGCAGCAAGCGATCCAGCGCGCTGCTGTCCAGCGGCTTGCCCAGGGTGCCCTCGGCGCCGGCCAGCGTGCCGCGCACCTGGTCGACCGGGCCGTGGCAGGCCGAGACCATCACCACCAGCGGCGGCTTGCCCGCGGGGTGCAGCAGCCGGTGGCGGATCTGGTGGCACAGCGTCAGGCCGTCCGACCGGCTGTGCTCGCCCAGGTCGACATCGAGGAACACGATGCCGTAGGTGTGGTGGGTCAGCAGGTCGAGTGCGCGGTCGCTGTGGCGGGCCAGATCGATGTCGAGGCCGTAGGCCGCCAACTGCCGACGCAGGAAATGCAGCGCCACCTCGCTGTCGTCGACCAGCAACACCCGGGTGGGCACCTGCGGCTGGCGCAAGGCCGCGCGCTGGCGGTGCCGGTCATCCAGCGCCGCCCGCAACGGCGCGCCCGCAAGGCCGAAATCGCGGTCATCGCTGACGCGCCGGTTCGTGGCATCCCGCAGCTCGGCCGACCCGATCGTGCGCAGCGGCCGGCCCAGGGCAGCGGGCAGCGGCAGCGGGCGGTGTGGGGCGCGCCCCCTCTGCAGGCGGTCGAGTTCTCGCAGCACCTGGGTCGGGTCGATCGGCCGCCTCAGCCAGGCCGCGGCCTCTGGTGGCGGCTGGGCGCCGATGAACAGCGTGTCACCGATGCGGTCGAGCTTGCGCAGCAGGTCGAGCACGCCGGACTCGTCGGCGTCGGCGATCACCAGCGCGGCATCCTCCATTCTCAACAGCCACTCGTAGCGGGCTCGACCGTGTTCGGTGAGGCCCAGACAGGCGCCCAGGGCCTTGCGATCAAAGGGGCTGAAACCGAGGATGGCGACCGAGATCGGAAGCGGCGTGGCGGCGGTCATAACGGGCGAAATGAGTGTGCGCTATGACCATCGTGGGCGGCTGGGCTGCTGCCGTCAACGCCCGATTGGCCCGTAACTAGGGATAGGATTTCGGCTTCTTTTCATGCGGCCGCGTTGTCGCCCACTGCCATGACCCGCATCTCCGATTTCGAGGCCTTGGACATCAGCGGCCGCACGGTTCAACTGGCCGACCAGGCCGGCAAGCTGCTGCTGATCGTCAACACCGCCAGCCAATGTGGCTTCACGCCGCAGTTCGCCGGGCTGGAAAAGCTGTGGCAAACCTACCGCGATCGCGGCCTGGTGGTGATGGGTTTTCCGAGCAACGAGTTCGGCCGCCAAGACCCTGGCAGCAACGCCGAGATCGCCTCGTTCTGCCAGCTCCACTACGCTGTCAGCTTCCCGATGATGGCCAAGGTCGAGGTCAATGGCGGCGGCGCCCATCCGCTGTTCCAGTGGCTGAAGACCGAAGCCCCCGGCCTGCTGGGCAGCAAGGCGATCAAGTGGAACTTCACCAAGTTTCTGATCGGCCGCGACGGCCAGGTGATCAAGCGCTATGCGCCGCAGGACAAGCCCGAGCGCCTGGCCGCCGACATCGAAGCGGCGCTCTGAGCCCGACCACAACACGGCGCTGACGCCGTCACCGGCCACGCCAGTGCCGCTGCCTGCCGCCGTGGCCGGGATAATCGCTGCTTCATCCACGGAGCGCCACCGATGTTCGAACACATCCAGCCCTATGCGGGCGACCCGATCTTCGCCCTGGTCGACGCCTTCAACGCCGACCCCCGGCCGGCCAAGGTCAACCTGTCGATCGGCATCTACT
>JAYVDE010000045.1:0-2873 GCA_043749575.1 Burkholderiaceae bacterium
CGCTTTTCGACCTCGGGATGCGGCATGCCGTCCATCTCCCAGGCGGTCTTGCGGATCAGCAGGCGCAGCATCTCGACCTGCGTCGCCAGCTCGACCAGCGGAAACTGGATGCCCTGGTTGCGCGCCAGATCCTCGCCGAAGGGCTTGCGCTGGCGGGCGTACTTGACGCTCTCGGCGACGCAGAAGGCCGCCGCGCCCAGCGAGCTGGCGGCCTGGCGGATGCGGTTCTCGTGCACAAACGCCTGGGCCAGCGCCAGGCCGCGGCCTTGCTCGCCGAACATCGCGTCGTCGGGCACCCACACATTGGTGAAGCTCACCCGCGGATGGTCGGTGGGCATGTTGAAGGTCCAGAGGTATTCCTCGATCTTCACGCCGGGGCTGTCGGCCGGCACCAGAAAGGTGGTGATGCCCACGGCATCGCCCGCGTTGCCGCTGGTGCGGGCAAACAGGCTGCAGTGGGTGGCCACGTGCATGCCGGTGGTCCACATCTTCTCGCCGTTGATCAGCCAACCCGGCTGACCGTCGCGCTGCTGGCGCAGCGCCCGGGTCTCCATGTGGGTGGCGTCCGAGCCGTGCCCCGGCTCGGTCAGGCCGAAGGTGATGCGCACCTTGCGCGCCAGCGAGCCGCGGATGAAGGTCTCCTTCTGCGCGGGCGTGCCGAAGTCGCGCAGCATCACGATCAGCGGAAAGTTGCCGACCACCGAGTGTTCGTTCTGCAAGTCGTTGAACAGGCCCAGGCCCTTGCTGGCCAAGTGGTCGCGGATCACCGCCATCCACAGGTTGCCGCCACCGTCACCGCCAAATTCGGTGGGCAGCGAGAAACGGTAGAAGCCGGCCTCGTCGGCCAGCGTCTTGGCTTGTTCGAGCAAGTGCTCCCACTCGGGCCGTGGCAGGCCGCCGTTGTCGAAGTCGGTGCGCGCCCATTCACGGCGGTGGTCGAAGAAGCGCTCGTTGTCGTCCTGCGCTTGCAGTGGCTTGATCTTGGCGTCGATGAAGGCATCGAGCCGGGCCAGGTAGTCGACCAGTTCAGTGGGTAGGTTGAAGTCCATCGTCGTCTCGCTCCTTGGGGGGTGTGGGGGATCTGGCGGCGGCTGCCGCCATGCGGTGGTCCAGCGCGTGCCGCAGGCGTGTGCTCACGGCGTGGCGGCCGGGGCCCACCAGGGGTACTGCGGCGGCAGGTCGGTCGACACCTTGCCGGGGAAGACGGGCGTGCGCTTTTCCAGGAAGGCGGCCACACCCTCGTGCACATCGGCGCCGGCGCCCAGCTGGATGTTCATCGCGCCATCCCCTTCGAGCAGGCCAAACGGCGTCGGCTCGGCGGTGAAGCGCCACAACAACTGGCGGGTCAGCGCGGTGTAGGCGTTGAGCTTGTCGGGGCGGTTCAGCGTCAGTGTCAACACGCCGTCGTCCAGCGTCGAGGTGACTTGTTCGGTGCTCATCAGCGTGTCCCGGTGAAGTGGTCGGCAGCCGGCCCGGCCCGGCTCACGGCGACCCGGGCACAGCCCCGCATCACCTGGGGTGGCAACGGTGCCAGGGTCAGCGTGTCTGCTCGACTCCGGCGCGCAAGCTGGAGCCCAGGTCCGGTCAATCATGTTCGCCGTTCACTGCCACGGCCTGCATCGTCGAAAGCGACGAAGTTGCAGCGCAGCGGTGGCTGTCCAGCGTCTGCCCGCTCGCTCGCCTGCCTGCCTGCCACCGCCGCCACGGCCGCCGACCGGCCCAGCCGACGGCGCACGGCGTTGTGCCGGCACGGTGATGCGGGCTGCGGCGGGTCGTGCTGCGACGGGGTCTAAGTGATCGCGGCGCCCGGGGCTGGGCGCAGCCGCTTTGATGGCAGCATCGCCGGCGTGAACCGCTGCGCTGCTGCTTGGCCGACGATCCCGCCCGCCCGCTGGTCTTGGCCATGGCGCGCGGGCGTGCTGCTGCTGTGCGCGGCCAGCGCCGGGGCGGCCGATCCGCCGCTGCCGGCCGCGGTGGCCGACGCGCTGCGCCAAGCCGGCCTGCCCGCTGAGGCCCTGGCCGCGGTGGTCATGCCGGTGGCCGCAGCCGGCGGCGGCTGGGCCGGCTGGTTGGCACGGCAGTCAGGCACGCACTGGCAGGCCCAGCCCGACCGCGCCATGCAGCCGGGCTCGGCCATCAAGCTGCTCACCGTCGCCGTTGCGCTGGACCGCTTGGGGCCCAACGTCAGCGGTTTCACCGAGCTGCTGACCCGCGCCCCGCAGCACGGCGACGTGCTGGCCGGCGACCTGGTGCTGCGAGGCGGTGCCGACCCCGAGCTGGGCCTGCCGCAGCTGTGGGCCTTGCTGGCCGAGCTGCGCCATGGCCAGGGCATCCGCGAGATCGCCGGCGATATCGTGCTCGACCGGCACCTGTTCCGGCCCGCCCGGCCGGACCTGGGCGCAGCGCCCTTCGACGACACACCGCAGGCGGGCTACAACGTGGTGCCCGACGCGCTGAACCTGGCTGGCAGCCTGGCCGCGTTGGCGCTGAGCAGCCTAGCCCCGGCACCACCGGGTGGCGTCAGCGCCCGCTTCGTGCCGCCGCTGCCCGGCGTGGTGGTCGATGCGACCGCGCTGCACCTGACCGACCGCCCCTGCCGCGACTGGCCAGCCGACTGGACACCGCCGCCGCCGCCAGACGAGCCCGTGCCGGGCAGCTTGCGGCTGCGGCTGCAGGGCGGGTTTCCAGCCGACTGCGAGGTGCGGGCGTGGCTGCAGCTGATCGACCGCAACCTGCTGGCCGAGCGGCAGCTGCGCAGCTTGTGGGACGGCCTGGGCGGCCGCTGGACCGGCCGGCTGCAAGAGGCCGCCGCGCCGTTGATCGCGGCCGTTGATCCGGGCGATCCGGCGGCGTTGCTGCTGGCGGCCAGCCCG
>JAYVDE010000046.1:0-2868 GCA_043749575.1 Burkholderiaceae bacterium
GTCAAACCATAGACATGGGTGATATCGAAGCCGATCTTGGCCATGCCCTCGATCATGGCGGCCGGCGGCGCTGCACCCGCCACCATGCCGCGCACGGCCTGGGTTATGCCGCTGCGCTGCGCGGCGGGCGCGTTGTAAATCAGGCTGTGCACGATGGGCGCGGCGCAGTAATGGTCGACACCATGCGCTTGCATGGCGCCCAGGATGGCGGCGGCATCCACCTTGCGCAGGCAGACATGGGTGCCACCCAACATCGCCACGGTCCACGGGAAGCACCAGCCGTTGCAATGAAACATCGGCAAGGTCCAGAGGTACTTCGGAAAGTGCGGCATTGTCCAGGTGGCCGCGTTGCACACCGCGTTGAGGTAGGCGCCGCGGTGGTGCGTGACCACGCCCTTCGGGTCGCCGGTGGTGCCCGAGGTGTAGCTGATCGCGATCGCGTCCCATTCATCACGCGGGCCGTCCAGCGTGGCCAATGGCGCATGGGCGGCCAGCAGCGCCTCGTAGTCGTGCGCGCCCAGCGCGTCGCCCGGGCCGGTGTATTCGCTGTCGGCGACGTCGATCACCACCAGCTCGCGGCCATGCTCGCTGCGCAGCAAGGCCAGCGCCGGGCCCATCACCGCGGCGAACTCGCGATCAGTGATCAGCACGGTCGCTTCGCAGTGGTTCATCTGCCAGGCCAGCAGCGGCGCGTCGAGCCGGGTGTTCAAGGTGTTGAGCACGGCGTTCAAGGCCGGCACGGCGTAGTGCGCCTCGACCATCTCGGGGGTGTTGGGCAACATCACGCTGACCGTGCTGCCGCGCCCCACGCCCAGCGCACGCAGCGCCGCCGCCAGCCGGGCCGAACGCTCGCGCAGCTGCGCCCAGTTGTAGCGCCGCGCGCCGTGCACCACGGCGGGCAGGTCAGCGAACACCTCGGCACTGCGCTCGACAAAACTGACCGGCGAAAGCGCCACAAAGTTGGCAGGCTGGCGGTCCAGATGCTGGTCATATAGCGAGCTCATCAGGCAAGCTCCATGCTTCGCATTGCGGTGTATTCGCCTTTCGGGCGGCCGGGCAGGCTCATGCAGTCTCCTGTGACAGACCAGGCGCGTGCGAAATTGCACACGCCGCAAAGCTGGGAATCGAGGGCCTTGATCGTCGCATACGATGCACCCCTTTTGATTTGCGGAAGGCCCAGGGGCCGCTGTCGCACGGGTGTCAGGGCAAGCACCCGTTGCTGCTGACGCGCCCCGAACCTATAAACCCGGACGGTCGCAGGGATTGCCCTCGCGATTCCCTTTTTTAGCAGTTTCAGGAGCAGGACAGAATCACAATGGGTGACACAGCAAGCCCCTTGCTCAGCGTGCGTGGTGTGACGGTTCGCTTCGGCGGAATCGTGGCCCTCGACGGCGTGAGTTTCGACGTGGCGCGCGGGCAAGTTTGCGGGCTGATTGGCCCCAACGGTGCCGGCAAGACCACTCTTTTCAATTGCCTCTCGCGGCTTTACAACTACCAGGCCGGCGACATCCAGTTCGAGGGCCAGTCGATCACCGCGACGCCCACCCACCAGATCGCCCAACTCGGCATGGGCCGCACCTTCCAGAACCTGGCGATGTTCCGCAGCCTGCCGGTGCGCGACAACATCATGATCGGTGCGCACTCGCGCTCGTCGGCCGGCTTCCTGGCCAGCGCCTTGCGCTTGCCCAGCGTCAGCGCCGAAGAGCGCCGCCTGCGCCAGCGCGCCGACGAGATCATGACCTACCTCGAACTCACCGCCTACGCCGACCGGCCGGCCGGCGACCTGCCCTTCGGCACCCAAAAGCGGGTTGAGATGGGCCGCGCGCTGGCCGCCGACCCCAAGCTGTTGCTGCTGGACGAACCGGCGGCCGGCCTCAACCACGAAGAGCTGGGCGAACTCGGCCGGTTGATCGTCGACATCAAAAACCGCCTGGGCATTACCGTGCTGCTGGTGGAACACCACATGAGCCTGGTGATGAGCGTGTCCGACCACATCGTGGCGCTGAATTTCGGCAAGAAGATCGCCGAGGGCACACCGGCCCACATTCAGCAACACCCCGACGTGATCGCCGCCTACCTGGGTGCCCCCGCCGAGGAGGCCGTATGACCAAGATGCTCGAAGCCAAAAAGCTGTGCGCTTTCTACGGCGCCACCCAGGTGCTGTTCGACATCGATTTCTCGATCGAAGCCGGCCAGATCACCACCATCCTCGGTGCCAACGGCGCCGGCAAGACCACCACGCTGCGCGCGCTGTGCCAAGTCGTTCGCACCACCGGCAGCCTGGCCTTCAATGCCGGCGCCGGTGAGGTTCAACTCGTCGGCAAGGCCACCGAGAGCGTGGTGCGTCTGGGCGTGGGCCATGTGCCCGATGGCCGCGGCACCTTCACCGCGCTGTCGGTCGAGGACAACCTGAAGCTCGGCGCCTATGTCCGCAAAGACCGCGCCGAGGTGGCCGTCGACATCGAGAAGGCCTACGCCCGCTTCCCGCGTTTGGCCGAGCGCCGCCACCAGCAGGCTGGCACGCTGTCGGGCGGCGAACAGCAGATGCTGGCGATCAGCCGCGCGCTGATGCTGCGGCCCAAGCTGCTGCTGCTGGACGAACCTTCGTTTGGCCTGGCCCCGCTGATCGTCGCCGAGATCTTCCGCATCATGCGCACGATCAACCAGGAAGACGGCGTGAGCATGCTGCTGGTCGAGCAGAACGCCAACCTGGCGCTCGACTTAGCGCACCACGCTTATTTGCTGGAGACCGGCAGGGTGGCGCTGTCGGGCCCGAGCGCCACGATCAAGAACGACGAGTCGGTGCGTCGCGCCTACCTCGGCTACTGAGACACTCATGGAAGCCCTGCTGCACCAAATCTTTTCCGG
>JAYVDE010000047.1:0-7916 GCA_043749575.1 Burkholderiaceae bacterium
GACACCCCCGACACCTTGGCGAAAGTGGCCGCGCTGTATGAACGCATCGTCATCCCGGGGGTGTACCGCGCCAGCAGCATCAAAGCGGCCGAGGCGGCCAAGGTGATCGAGAACACCCAGCGCGACCTGAACATCGCGTTGATGAACGAACTGGCCATCATCTTCGACAAGATGGGCATCGACACCAACGAGGTGCTGGAGGCCGCCGGCACCAAGTGGAATTTCTTGAAGTTCAAGCCCGGCTTGGTGGGCGGCCACTGCATCGGTGTCGACCCGTACTACCTCACCCACAAGGCCGACATGCTGGGCTACCACCCCCAGGTGATCCTGGCCGGGCGGCGCATCAACGACAGCATGGGCAAGTTTATTGCCGAGCAGACCATCAAGCAGATGATCGCCTCGGGCAGCCCGATCAAGGGCGCCAAGGTCAACGTGCTCGGTCTGACCTTCAAGGAAAACTGCGGCGACCTGCGCAACAGCAAGGTGATCGACATCATCCATGAGCTGAAAACCTACGGCGTTGAGATTTTCGTCACCGACCCGCAGGCCGACGTGGCCGAGGCCATGCACGAGTACGGCGTTGAGTTGTTGCCGTGGCGCGAATTGCCGCGCGCCGACGCCATCGTCGCAGCCGTCGCGCACCATGAATACGCTGAGTTGTCGGTCGAAGAGTTGGGCGCCAAACTGCTTGATGGCGGCGCGTTTATCGATGTCAAGGCGGCGTTCGACGCGGGCTCTCTGCGCGGTGCCGGCTACCGCGTCTGGCGACTCTGAGCGCTGCGAACGAAGCTGCCAGCCGCGCTCTCAGGCACTGAGGACTGGCAGCTGACAACAGTCAACAGTCAACAGTCAACCGGCCCACTTGCGACGGTGGTCGTCTTGCCTCAATTGCCTGTTCGGCCCTGATCGCTGCCGCGCATGTTGTTCACAACCGCCCCTTTTCTGCTGCTGTTCTTGCCGGTCACCCTGACTGGCTTTTTCATGCTGGGCCGCTGGGCGCCGCGCCATGCCGCGAGTTGGCTGTGCTGTGCCTCGCTATTTTTTTACGCCTACTGGATGCCGGCGTTCGTGACGTTGTTGCTGGCTTCAGTGGGCATCAACTTCGCGATCGGCCAACAGATCGCCAGGCAATTGAAATCCGGCTCGAAGCAACACGCCAGGCGCTGGCTGGTGTTGGGTGTGACGCTCAACCTGGCGGCACTCGGCTACTACAAATACGCCAACTTCATGGTCGACAACCTGAATGCCGTGCTGGGCGTCGATTGGTACCTGGGCAAAGTCATCCTGCCCATTGGCATCTCGTTCTACAGCTTCACCCAGATCGCGTTTCTGGTCGATGCCTTTGAGGGCAAGGTCAACGAAACCAAGCCGGTGCACTACGGCTTGTTTGTCAGCTATTTCCCGCACCTGGTTGCCGGGCCGGTGTTGCATCACGCGCAGATGATGCCGCAGTTCGCTGATCCAGCTATCTATCGCCCCCGCGCGGATCATCTGGTGGCTGGGCTGGCGATCCTGGCCCTGGGCTTGTTCAAGAAGGTGGTGCTGGCCGATGGCATCGCGCCCTATGCCGATGCCGTCTTTTCTGCCGCCGACACCGGCACGGTGCCTACAGCTGGCGAGGCCTGGCTGGGGGCGGTGGCGTACTCGCTCCAACTCTATTTCGATTTCTCAGGCTACTCGGACATGGCCATTGGCCTGTCGTGGCTGTTCAACATCCGGTTGCCGTTCAACTTTGAATCGCCTTATCGCGCTCGCAACATCACCGATTTCTGGCGTTGCTGGCACATGTCGCTGTCGAATTTTCTACGCGACTACCTCTACATCCCGCTCGGTGGCAATCGCCGCGGGCCGGTGCGGCGCTATGTCAACCTCGGGCTCACGATGGTGCTGGGTGGGCTCTGGCATGGCGCAAGCTGGTCGTTTGCGGTCTGGGGCGCGCTGCACGGCGCCTACCTGATGCTCAACCACGGCTATCGCGCCGCCTTGGGACGCGCCCGCTGGGCTCGGTTGGATGCCAGCCTGGCCTACCGCAGCGCGAGTTGGATGCTGACCTTGCTGGCGGTGGTGGTGGCCTGGGTTTTCTTCCGCGCTGAGACCTTGCCCGGTGCGCTGACCATCCTGCTCGCCATGGCGAACCAACACGCTACGCCTGCCGAACTGCCCGCCGTGCTGTGGAACGCGGGCTTGCCTGCGGCTCGCGGCTGGCTGTGGTGCGCCGTGCTGGGCACGGTGGCGCTGTTTGGGGTCAACAGCAACCGCATCGGCGTATTCCTGCTGGGCCGGTTGGCACCGGAGACGCTGCTGCGGCCGTTGCTCGCTGGCGTGTCGCTGTGTGCGGTGGGCCTGCTGCTGCTGATCAACCTGGCGCGCGATTCGGTCAGCGCCTTTATTTACTTCAACTTCTGATGTTCCGCAAAGTCTGCACCGCGCTGTTGGGCGTGTTGGCCATGTTGCTGGCGGCCGAATTGCTGTTGCGCGCGCTGCCGGTCTCGACCGCCACGAAGACGGGTTACTACCTAGATCCGGTGATCTCAACCTACCCGCCCGGCCATGCCTGGCAGGTGGCTACCGGGTGGGATTTGCGCAACTCGCGGCGATTGAAGGCCAACAATCTCGGGTTCGTGGCAGCGGGCGATTTTGTGCCCGATCCCCAGGCAATCGGCTTGATTGGCGACAGTTATGTCGAGGCCGGCATGCTTGATATGGCTGAGCGGCCGGCGGCCCAGCTGGCCGCCGCGCTGTTGCCGCCGCGCCCGGTCTATGCATTGGGCGCCCCGGGCTCGGCCTTGCTGGACTACGCCGAGCGCATCCGGTTTGCCTCCGAGCACTTGGGTCTGCACGACTTTGTCGTGCTGATGGAGGCCGGCGACGTGCGGCAATCACTGTGCGGATCGGGCAATGTTCACGGCCCCTGCCTGGACCGTGACAGCCTGCAGGCGCGCACCGAATTGTTGCCCGGGCCGTCCCTGGTCAAGCGCGTGCTGCGCGAGTTTGCGCTGGCGCAGTACATGGTCGGCCAACTCAAGTTCGATGGCGCCCGCTTGATCAAGCAGGCCTTGGCCGGCGAGGCGCATGGAGAGCCAGTAGCCTCGCCTGGTCAGCAGACCGATACCGCAGCCGAGCAGACGCGCCGCGCCGCGATGGTCAACGCGGTCACTGAACAATTCTTCTCGCGCATCACACGCTTCGCCACCGGCCGCCTGGTTTTCGTCATCGACGGTCGCCGCAGCCGTGCGGCGCTGCAAGATGATGCTGTTGCGCTTACGCCACTGATGCGGGAGCGTGCGGCCTTTATTGAGTTGGCGCGGCGGCATGGCGCCGAGGTGATCGATGCCGAGGTGTTCTACCGGCAGCACTGGGCGCGCTCAAGTCTGGGCTTAAGTGTGAGCCCCAGCGATGGCCATCTGAACCGGATCGGGGTCGGGCTGCTGATGCGTGCTACGGCGGAGTCGTTGCGATGAGCGCGGAGGCGAGCGGGTGCTCAAGCGGGTGCAGTGCGCTGCTGCGGGCACGCAGCCCACACACGGCGCCGCTGCCACGCCCGTGGACAATCGCACCGACATGAACGTCTACCTCACATTCGATATCGAGATCTGGTGCAACGACTGGACCAAGCTCGACCAGCGCTTCCCGGCCAGCTTTGAGCGCTATGTCTACGGCCGCTCGCCGCAGGGTGACTTTGCCTTGCCCGCCACGCTACAGATGCTGCAGCGCCACGGCCTGCGCGGCGTGTTCTTCGTCGAACCCTTGTTCTCGGCGCGGTTCGGCCGGCAGTACCTGGAGACCATCGTCAGCATGATCCGCAGCGCGGGCCAAGACGTGCAATTGCACCTCCACCCGGAGTGGACCGACGAGATACGTCCCGCGCTGTTGGCTGATGTGTCGCGCAAGCGCCAGCACCTCATTCACTATTCGCTGGACGAGCAGACCGCGCTGATCCGCTTTGCCAAGCACACGCTAGAAGCCGCCGGCGCGCCGCCTGTCACCGCGTTTCGGGCCGGCAGCTATGCCGCCAACCAGGCCAGCTACCTGGCGTTGCAACGCAACAGCATCCTGATCGACAGCAGTCTCAACGAGATCGATGCGGCCAGCGGCACCGACATCGCCGCCACAACAGGTTATTTGACGCGGCGCGAGATCGAGGGTGTCACGAGCTATCCAGTCACCGTGTTCCGCGACGGCCTGGGCCGGCTGCGGCCAGCCCAGGTCGGCGCCTGCAGCTTCGCCGAAATGCGTGCTGCCCTGCTGGCGGCCGAAGCCGGTGGCTGCCAGCACTTCGTTATCGTGTCGCACAACTTCGAGATGCTCAAGCCGGCAAGCAGCGAGCCCGACCACGTCGTGGTGCGGCGCTTCGAACAACTTTGCGGTTTCCTGGCCGCGCATTCGCAGCGCTTCACAGTGGGGTCCTTCGCGGTGGCACCACCTGCCGGCGCCTCGCCGGTGCAGCGCGAATCGCGGCCCCGCGTGGGTGCCTGGGCCACCGCTGTACGCTTGGCCGAGCAGGCCTGGCGGCGGCTGGCATGAAGGGACTGAACTGCGATAACGGTGCTCACGCTAGGCGCCGGTGCCGTCCCGAGTTGCGCGGCACCGGCTTCCGTGCTGTATTGACAGCAGTCTGTGCGTTCGCCCCACACTCTATCTGCGAGCATCCCGACTTGCTGTCATCGGCCTCGCAAATCCTGGCATGAATCTTTTCAAACCGCTTTTTTCAACGCTGTCGCCGCCGGCCGGCGGCGCCCGCCTGTCAGTGCTGATCTTCCACCGTGTGCTGCCGGCGCCCGATCCGCTGTTCCCTGGCGAGGTCGACAGTCGCCAGTTCGACCAGATCGTCGGCTGGCTTCGCGCCTGGTGCAATGTCTTGCCGCTCGACGAGGCGGTGCTGCGCTTGAGGGCAGGCAACTTGCCGGCGCGGGCGGCGGCGATCACCTTCGACGACGGTTATGCCGATAACCACGAGCAGGCCTTGCCGATCCTGCGTCGCCACGGCGCCCAGGCCACTTTCTTCATTGCCACCGGTTTTCTCGATGGCGGCCGGATGTGGAACGACACCGTGATCGAGGCCGTGCGCGGTTTTGCCGGCAGCCGCATCGATTTGAAGGGTCTGGATTTGCCCGCTGACCAGGGCCCCTCGAGCTGGCCGGTCGAGACCCTGGCGCAGCGCCGCAGCACGATTGCCGCCATCATCGGCAAGATCAAGTACGCCGCGCCAGCACAGCGGCTGGTGCTCGCCGAGCAGGTGGCGGCCCAGCTCGCGACAGTGCTAACCAGCAATCTGATGATGAGCAGCGAACAGGTGCGAGGGCTGCGGCACGCCGGCATGCAGATCGGCGCCCATACCCACAACCACCCCATCCTGGCGCGGCTCGCAGCCGGCCCGGCGCGCGACGAGATCGCGCGCAGCAAGACCACGCTCGAAAGCTTGCTGGGCGAGCCCGTCAACCTGTTCGCCTACCCGAACGGTCGCCCTGGGCAGGACTACAGCGCCGAGAGTGTGGAAATCGTGCGCGAGCTTGGCTTCACGGCGGCGGTGTCAACCGCCACCGGTGCCGCCAATGCCGCGACTGACCCGCTGCAGCTACCCCGCTTCACGCCCTGGGACCGAACCAAGACCCGCTTCGGGCTGCGCTTGGCCGCCAATCTGTTGGCCGCAGCGCCGGCTTCGGCATGACCTGGTCGGCGCTGGTGGGCGCCGCGCACCTGGACAAAGTCGCGCCGCTGTCGTTCGAGCGCTTGCAGCTGCCGCGTGATCGGCTGCGGCTGCTGACAAGTGATGCCGGCGTGGCGGCGGTTTTGCGCGGCGCGCTGGCTGACGCGGCCTGCGCCAGCGACGGTCAGGTGACCGTGTTGGCCGGCCTGCGCCACGGCCGGGCCGAGCTGCTGGTGCCCTGCCTGATGCAAACCATCGGTCTGCCGATTCGGCTGGGTGAAAAAGTGTTGTTCACTTTGAGGCTGCCGTCGATTCGCTTCACCCCGGCCGCGCAAGAGGGCGTGCGCAGCCCGGATGACGGCTCCGCGCTGCTGGGCTGGCTGCGCCGCCAGGCGCCCGATCGCGCGCTGGTGTTGACCGACGTGACGACTGCCAGTGCGCTCTACGCGGCGTTGGCCCAAGCCCCTGCGCTCGGCTACCGGGTCACCAAAAACGAGCCCGACAGCCACCTCTTTCATCGTTTCGGCGACAGTTATGCGGCGTTCTTCAATGAGCGCAGCAGCAAGTACAAGAACCAGCTGCGCAAGAAAGAGAAAGTCTTCATCGGGCGGGTTGGCACCGACTTCGAACTGCGTGAATACCGCCAGCCTGACGCGGTGAAGGATTTTCTCGACGCCGCCAGCACGATCAACCGCAAGACCTACCAGTTTCGTCTCTTCGGTGAGTCGGTCGACAACGACGAGGCCAGCGTGGCCGACAGCCAGCGGGCCGCCGTGGCCGGCCGCTTCCGCTCGTTCGTGCTGTGGCACGCCGGCCAGCCGCTGTGCTTTGTGCTGGGGCACCAGCGGCTCGATGGCACCTACGAGCACCGGCAGACCGGTTTCGATCCCGAGTGGCGCGACTTTGCGCCCGGCATCTATTGCAACGTGTTGCTGCTGCAACGCCTGTACGCGGTGGACAGGCCGCTGCTGCTCGATTTCGGCAGCGGTGATTCGGCCTACAAGCGGTTGTTCTCGAACGAGTCGCGAAACACCGCCAATCCGGTGCTGATGCCGCGTCGGCCGCGTTATTTCCTCGCTTTCTGGCTGCACGGCGCGATGGCCAGCGCCAACCAGACCGCAGTTGATCTGCTCGAGCGCTGGGGTTTGAAGGATCGCGTCAAGCGCTGGCTGCGCGGCGCCGCCTGAGTTAAATGATGAGCCCCGCGTTCTCGATCTACCTCGACCTGATGCGCTTCCTGGCAGCCTGCCTGGTGGTGATCTACCACTCGAACTCGCGGCTGATTGTCGAGGCACCACTGCCGCTGGCGCATTACGGCCACAGCGCGGTGATCGTGTTCTTCGTGCTGTCGGGCTTCGTCATCGCCTACGCCACCGACACCAAAGAGCGCAGTGCCAAGTCCTACTGGGCCAGCCGCCTGTCACGCGTGTTGTCGTTAGCGGTGCCAGTGGTGTTGCTGACGCCGCTGCTCGATATGGTGGGTGAAGCGCTGGCCCCGGCGCTGTACGCCGGCAACACCACGCATGGCCTGGCAGGGCTACGCATCGCCAGCAGTTTGCTGTTCCTGAACGAGATCTGGTCGGTGTCGATCATGTCGTTCTCGAACGTCGCCTACTGGTCGCTGAACTATGAGGTCTGGTATTACGCGCTGTTCGCGCTGCATACGTTCACTGACCGGCGCCGGCGTTGGTGGTGGATCGCGCTTGTCGCGCTATTGCTCGGCCCCAAGATTGTGCTGCTGGCACCCATCTGGCTGCTGGGGGTGCTGATCTACCGCTGGCAGCTGCCGCGGCAAATGCCCGAGTGGCTGGGCTGGCTGTGCGTGACGGGTTCGGTGGCCTTGTTCGTGGCCTTCGATCTCAGCCATCTGGAAGACACCGTCACTGAGCAACTCAAACTGCTGATTGGCGCGCACTGGCACCGCGAGTTGGCATTCTCCAGATGGTTTCTCACCGACTACTTGCTGGCCGGCATCGTGACCCTCAATTTCATCGGCATGCAGCGGGTGGTATTTCGGGTCGCGGGTCTGGCGCTCTGGGTGGCGCGGCCGGTGCGCGCAGCGGCGGCCTTCACGTTCTCAATCTACATCCTGCACCAGCCGCTGATCTATTTCTTCGCCGCGCTGATCGACCTGCCACCGACCGGCTATCGGCGTTACGCCGCCGTGATGGCCTGCGTGCTCGCCACGATCATCGTGGTCGGCAGCTTGACCGAGCGAAAGCGCTTTGCGCTGCGCCGCCGCTTGTTGGCGTTGTTTGACCGGATCGAG
>JAYVDE010000048.1:0-2861 GCA_043749575.1 Burkholderiaceae bacterium
CACCCGCGGCTCGGGCGGCGGGCGCCGCCAGTACCACAGCAGCATGCCCGGCACACAAGCTGCGTCAGCAGTCAGGGTGCGGCCGCTGGCGTCCAGCACGTCGCCCTGGGCCAGCCGCAGCGGCCAATCGTCGACCGCCGCAAACCGCGCGACGAGGAAGTCGAGCACGCACGGCCAGGGGCCGCCGCCCACCGCAACCCGGCTGGCGCCGACCCCGTCGCGCGGCGGTGGCGCCCAGGCGGGATCAGCGGCTGCGGGATCAGCAGCTGCGCGATCAGCGCGCGCCATCGAGTCGGCGGGCACGTTGCAGCCGCCAGGCCTCGTCGGGATGGGCCGGGTCGAAAACCTGCTCGGCGGTGGTGGTGGTCTCGCACAGGCCGGTGTCGAGCGCGATGCGCTTGTCGAAGACAAAACACTCACCCTGCCAGTCGCGGTGGGCGTCGCCCAGTTGCTGAAAATAGTTCAGCACGCCACCGTCGAGTTGGTGCACGTCAAGCCCCAGGCTGCGCAGCCAGGGGGCGGTCTTGTCGCAGCGGATGCCGCCGGTGCAGTACATCGCCACCGGTCGGCCAGCGGCACGCCAGGCGGGCGCCTGGGCCTGCACATAGGCCACGAAATCGCGGAAGTGGTGAACGCCGGGATCGACCGCGCCCCGAAAGTGCCCCAGCCGGTATTCGAAGTGGTTGCGGTTGTCGAGCAGCACCAGGTCGTCGCGCGCCAGCAGCGCCCGCCAGGCCGCGGGTGACAGGTGGCTGGCATCGTGTTCGTCGGGCGGCGGCAGCACGGCAGCGCCGACGCCCGCCGCCGCGGTCGGCAGCCCCAGCGCCACGATCTCGGGCTTGACGCTGACCTTCATGCGGGCAAACGGCGGGCTGCTGCAGGCACTGTGCTTGAAGCGCATGCCGCGCAGCGCAGCATCGACCCCGTCAACCTGCTGCAAGGCCTGTTCGAATGCGATGACCACAGCGTGAGGGCCGGCCAGCGTGCCATTGAGGCCTTCGGTGGCGACCACGATGCTGCCGTGCAAGCCGTGCAGGTCGCGCGCCAACAGCCGCAGCGCCTCGGCCACCGCCAGTGGGTCGCACAGCGGCACAAAGCGGTAGAACGCGCTGTGCAGCAGCGCGCTAGGGTCGGTGGCGGTGGCGGTGGCGGAATCGGTATTGGCGTCTTGCATGGCCGATGATTTTCGCAGGTGGCGGGCCGCAGCCCCGGGTGGCGCAGGCCAAGCTGCCGCTGGTTCAGGTGTGACCGGCGAACCGCCCGACTGACCCGCCCCGGCCGCGACAGGCTGCTGCGCCGCCGCCGGTGTAGTCTCGGCGCAGTTTTCAGCCCCCTCCACCGCCACTTCGCTGTTCGTCACATGCCCCTGCCTGCACCTGACTGCACCCGCCAGCCCTCCCACCAGCGCTCGATCACAGTCCGCGCATACGCCCGCAGCGACGGCCTGTGGGACATCGAAGGCCAGCTCACCGATGCCTGGCCCGAGGCTATCCCCAAAGCCGGCGGCATGCTGGCCCCTGGCGAGCCGATGCACTCGATGTGGCTGCTCCTGACGGTCGACAAGACCGCCACCATCGTCGCCGTGCAGGCGGTCACCGATGCCGGGCCTTATGGCGCGGCCTGCGGCGCGATTGCGCCCGACTACGGCCAGCTCGTCGGCGTGCGCGTGGCGCGTGGCTACCGCGACGCGGTGCGCCGGCTGTTTGGCCGCACCGCCGGCTGCACCCACATGAACGAGCTGGCCGGCGTGATGGGCAGCGCGGTGCTGCAGGCGATGTGGAACGAGCTGCGCCAGGACGCCGACGAGCAGCCGTTCAGCATCGACGGCTGCCACGCGCTGAAGTCGTCGGGGCCCCAGGTGGCCGAGTTCTTCCCGCGCTGGTACCGGCCTGCGCCCGCCGCCGACTGAGGACTGAGGACTGAGGGCTAGCGGCTGGCGACTGACGACTGCCGGGCCGTGCTCAGGCCGGCACCGCGGCCTTGAAGAAGCCCCGCAGGGCGTCCGCCATCTCGGCCCGCAGCCCCTCGCCCGACACCACCACGTCAACCATCGTCAACGAGGTGTGGGTGTGGCCACGCGCAGTGCGCCACTGCACCGGCACGCCGGCCGCGGCCATGGCCTGCGCGTAGGCGATGCCTTCGTCGCGCAGTGGGTCGAACTGGCTGGTCATCACAAACGCCGGTGGCAGTTTGGACAAATCGGCGGCCCGCAGCGGCGACGCCTTGGGGTCGCGGCGCTCGGCGGGGTCGGCGTAGTGGTCCCAGAACCAGGTCATCAGTGCGGTGGTCAGCACGTAACCCTCGGCGTTTTCACGGTAGGACGGCGTGTTCATCGCGCAGTCGGTCACCGGCGTCAGCAGCAACTGGCCGGCGATGGCCGGGCCGCCGGCGTCCCGCACGGTTTGGCAAGTGACGGCCGCGACGTTGGCGCCGGCGCTCCAGCCGGCCACGGCGATGGGGCCGGGGCGGCCACCCAGCGCCTGCGCGTGCGCGGCCACCCAGCGCACCGCCGCCAGGCCGTCGTCAGCGGCGGCCGGAAAGCGGGCTTCGGGCGCATGCCGGTAGTCGACCGAGACGATCAGGGCATCGGCGCGCACGCACAGATCGCGACACAAGGGGTCGTCCGAATCATGGCTGCCCAGCACCCAGCCGCCGCCGTGGAAATAGACCACCACCGAGTGCGGGCCCGGGCTGGCCGGCCGGTACAGCCGCCAGGCCAGGGGCCCTGACGTGGTGGATGCGCCCGGCAACTGGCCGTCGACGATCTCGCCCACCGCCGGGCCGGGCGGCCGGGCCGCCGACAGCTGGGCCAGCAGGCCGCGGGCCTGGTCCACCGGCAAGGAGTCGAAGCTGGGCAGGCC
>JAYVDE010000049.1:0-2859 GCA_043749575.1 Burkholderiaceae bacterium
GGCGGTGATCTTCATCAGCCACAAGCTCGACGAGGTGATGGCCATTTCACACCGGGTGCAGGTGCTGCGCGGCGGCAAGACCGTTGCCGAGGCCCGCACCGCCGACACCAACCAGGCTGAACTGGCGCGCTGGATGGTGGGCCAGTCGGTGGTGGGCTTGCAGCGCGAGACGCGGCCGCCCCGATCAACGCCGTCTGGCAGCGTGCCCCGGCTGGCGGTGCGGCAACTCAGCGCCCGCAGCGGCCGGGTGCATTTGCAGGACGTGTCGCTGGTGATCGAGTCCGGCGAGATGCTGGGCATCGCCGGCGTCTCGGGCAATGGCCAGGGCCTGCTGGCCGAGCTGTTGTGCGGTGTGGCACAGGCCAGCGCCGGCAGCATGCTGCTCGACGGCCAGCCGCTGGCCCGCCAGGCCCAGGCGGTGGTGGCGCAGGGCGTGGCCCGGGTGCCCGAGGACCGGCAAGCCGTCGGCGTGGTGGGCGACCTGCCAATCTGGGAGAACCTCTGCGCCGAGGCCCTGCACACCCCCACGCTGTCGCGCTGGGGCTGGGTGCGGCGCGGCGCAGCGCTGGCCTATGCGCGCCAGGTGATCAAAGCCTTCGACCTGCGCGGCGCCACGCCAGCCCGGCGCACCCGGGCACTGTCGGGCGGCAACCTGCAAAAGCTGATCCTCGGCCGGGTGCTGCAGCGTGCCGACGGTCGGGCGCCGCAGCTGATCGTGGCCCACCAGCCCACCTGGGGGCTGGACATCGGCGCCGTCAACTTCGTGCACGGCCGGCTGCGCGCAGCGCGCGATGCCGGGGCGGCGGTGCTGCTGATCTCCGACGACCTGGACGAGATCGAGCTGCTGGCCGACCGCATCGCGGTGATCTGCCATGGCCGGCTGGGCGCGGCCCGCCCGGCCGAGGGCTGGAGCCGCGAACAACTGGGCCTGGCCATGGCCGGTGCTGACGAAGCCGAGCGCCATGCGGCTTGAGGCCCGCGCCCACCTCCGCTGGCAGGACGGCCTGCGCAACGGCCTCGCGGCGCTGGCGGGGGTGATGATCCTTGCCGCCTTGCTGGTGGCGGTGGCCGGCGCGCCGGTACTGCAGACCTTCGGGCTGATGGCCCAAGGCGCCTTCGGCTCGGTGTTTGCGATCAGCGAGACCCTGACCCGCGCGATCCCGCTGATGCTCACCAGCCTGGCCGCCACGGTGGCCTTCAAGGCCCGGCTGTTCAACATCGGTGCCGAGGGCCAGCTCTATGCCGGCGCCATCGCCGCAGTGGCGGTGGGCGGCGGCGGCGTCGCTGGGCCCGCCGCGCTGCTGTTCCCGCTGATGCTGGCTGCGGCGGTGGCGGCCGGTGCGCTGCTGCTGCTGGGCCCGGCGCTGATGAAGCTGCTGTGGGGCGTGGACGAGGTGGTCAGCACCCTGCTGTTGAACTTCATCGTGCTGCTGGGCGTGGGCGCGCTGCTCGACGGCCCGATGAAAGACCCCATGGCACTGGGCTGGCCGCAGAGCGTGGGCCTGGTCGACGGCCTGGGCCTGGCCAAGCTGATCGCGCAGACGCGCTTGCACAGCGGCCTGCTGATCAGCATCGGCGCGGCGCTGGCGCTGTGGGCGGTGTTGCGCTTCACCACCCTGGGCTTCGACATCCGCGCGCTCGGCGCCAATGCCCGTGCAGCGCGTTTTTCCGGTGTGCCGGTGCTGCGCACCACGCTGTGGGTGGCGCTGCTCTCAGGCGGGCTGGCCGGCCTGGCCGGCGCGGTGGAGGTGGCCGGCCGCACCGGCTATGTGACGCTCGACATGTCGCCCGGCTATGGCTACAGCGGCATCGTCATCGCGATGCTGGCCGGCCTGCACCCGCTGGTGGTGGTGGCCGCCAGCATCGGCGTGGCCGCCATGCTGGTGGGTGCCGACAGCATGAGCCGCGCCATCGGCGTGCCCACCTACCTGGCCGATGGGGTGGTGGCCAGCGCGCTGCTGGCAGTGCTGGTGGCCAGCATGCTGACGCGCTACCGGCTGCGCTTTGATCGCACCAAGGTTGTTGCATGACCCTGATGGACACCCTGCTCAGCCTGCCCTTCTGGGTGGCGGTGCTGCGGCTGGCCACGCCGCTGATCTTCGGCACCCTGGGGGTGCTGCTGTGCGAGCGCGCGGGGGTGCTCAACCTGGGCATCGAGGGCCTGATGGTGGCCGGTGCTTTTGCCGGCTGGTGGGTGGTCTACCAGGGTGCGCCGCTGTGGGGCGGGGTGTTGGCCGCCGCAGCGGTGGGCGCGCTGTTCGGCGGGCTGCATGCTGTGCTGACCGTGACGCTGGCGCTGTCGCAGCATGTGGCCGGCCTGGGGCTGACGATGCTGGCCACCGCGCTGTCCTACTTCAGCTACCGGGTGGCCTTCCCCAAGGTCAACACCCCGCCCACCATCGAGCCCTTTGCGGCGATGAGCTGGCTGCCGATCCCGGTGCTGCAGCAGCAGACACCGCTGACCTTGCTGGCCCTGGGGCTGGTGCCGCTGCTGAGCTACGGCCTGTACCGCACCCCCGCCGGCCTGGCGCTGCGCATGGCCGGCGAGAGCCCGCAGGCGCTGGACAGCCAGGGCATCTCGGTAGCGCGGGTGCGCACCGGGGCAATAGTCGCCGGCTCGGCATTGATGGGCGTGGCCGGCGCCTTCCTGACGCTGGCGGCCTTCAATGCCTTCTTCTTCAACATGGTCAACGGCCGCGGCTGGGTTTGCGTGGCGCTGGTGGTGTTTGCCGGCTGGAAGCCGGGCAAGGCGCTGTTGGGCGCCCTGCTGTTCGGCTTCTTCGACGCTTTGCAACTGCGGCTGCAACAGGCAGACTCCGGTGGCCTGCCCTACCAGCTCTACCTGATGCTGCCCTACCT
>JAYVDE010000050.1:0-2859 GCA_043749575.1 Burkholderiaceae bacterium
CCGTACATCGCGTGGTCGGCATGGCGCAGCAGGGTTTCGGCATCGGCGCCGTCGAGCGGGAACACGGTGGCGCCGATGCTCGCGGTGACCATCACCGGCCCCGCACCCACGCCCAGCGCATAGGGTTGGCAAACCTGGTTCAGCACGCGTTCGACGGCATGCCGGCTGTCTTCGAGCGTGGCGGTGCGCAGCAAGAGCACGAATTCGTCGCCGCCGATGCGCGCGACCACGTCGTCGCCTCCAGCCCACGAGCGCAACGAGCGGCGCATGCGATCGGCCAGTTCGAGGAGCAGGCGATCACCCGCAGCATGTCCGAACTGGTCGTTGACCGGCTTGAAGTGGTCGAGGTCGAGGTAGCACACTGTCAGCAGCGAGCCTTCGCGGCGGCTCGTCTTCAGGGCTTCGTCGAGCATCTGCGCCAGGCGCACCCGGTTCGGCAGGCGCGTCAGTTCATCGAAGTGGGCCTGCCGCTGCAACTGTTCGAGCTGCTGGCGCGCATCGGTGATGTCGACGATGGCGTAGACATGGCTGCGCACCGAGCCGTCGGGGTTGCGCACGGTCGAGGCGGTGACCTGCAGCAGGCAGGCGTCGCCGTTGCGGCGTTGGTCGCGCATCTCGCCACGCCAGACCCCGCCGGCAGCCAGCGCCACGCGCAGCGCGGCCTGCTGGTCGGCGGCCTCGGTACCCGGTTCGGCGGGCTGCAACATCGAGGGCACGGACGACATGAGTTCTTCCCGCGCCACGCCGGTGATCTTGGAAAAGGTCGGGTTCGAGACCAGGACGCGGTGGCGCGCGTCCGTGATCAACAGGCCTTCATGCAGGTGTTCGAGCACGCTTTGCGACAGCTGTTCGCGGTCACGCGCGGCCTGCAGTTCCGTGATGTCGCGTGCCGTCGTCAGCAGACGCACCGGCTCGCCCGCCGGGTTGCGTTCGACCACGAGTGCGTGCAGTTCGACAGGGCGCCAAGTGCCGTCGTGGCACAGCATCCGGCACTCGGCATGGCCATCGCGCTGCCGCGCGGCGCGCAGCGATTCGAACACCCGCTGCGTCGATGGCGCGTCGTCGGGGTGAACCCGGGACCAGAACGACTGCAGGTCATGCCCGAAGGCTGGCCTCGTGAAACCCAGCAGCGCAAGCCAGCGGGCCGAGAACTCGATGTGGCCGCGAACCAGATTCCACTCGGCGACGCCGACCTGGGAGGTGTCGAGCGCCAGATGCCAGTGCCTTTCGTTGGCGGCGATCTCGCCCGTGAGCGCCGTCGTGAGCAGGGGAATCGCGAGCAGGCTCAACACGTACCCGACCAGCACGGCGGCGTTGTGGTCCGGCCCCGACAGCTGGAACGGGCCCAGGCCGTTCAGTGTCGCCACGACGGCGAGAACGGTCAGCAGCAGCGCACTCAGCGAAGCCGCGAACAGGCCGCTGCGGGCCGCCAGCCAGCACAGCAGGACGTGCGGAAGAAACACCAGCGGCGACTGCATTGCCAGCCCGAGCGGCGCCGAGGCCAGGAACAGTGCCGCGCTGACCAGCGTTCCAAGCGACAGCAGCAACGAGGGCACCCAGCGCCAATCGGCCGTGGCCTGACGCAGCGAGGCACGGGAAAGGGTGAGTATCGGAATGCCGATGACCAGCGCGCTGATGGCGTCACCGAGCCACCAGGTCACCCAGGCCTGTGGTACCTCACCCCAGGCGAGCCGCCCGCTTGCGGCGAGCCAGAAGGTGCCATTGCTGGCGGTCAGCGCCATCGACAGGCCGACGCCGACGCCACCGAACAGCCACAGGTCGCGACGCCGGTAGAGGTCAATGTGGAAGCCATCGCGGCGCAGCACCAGTGCGCCCATCGCCGGGCCCAGGGTGTTGCCGGTCGCGAGCATCGCGGCGAGCCAGGGTGGCGCGCCAGCGCTCAGGTTGACAAGAAACGCGCCCAGCCAGACGCCGGGCCAGACGCCGACACCGAAGCGGAGCAAGCCGGCGAGTGCGAAGCCGGCCGGAGGCCAGATCAGCGTGATGAATTCGCCGTATTGCGGAATGGCCAGGCCGAGCCGGCCCGAAAGATAGTAGGCACTGAGGAGCAGGCCCACACGCACCAACCAACGGCGTGGATCGGCGGGCAGGGGGATGGCATCGGAGATTTGAAACGGGCGGCCAACGGACACGGCGGGGTGCTGCGAAAATCAGGGTCGCAAATAGTAGTTCATGGGTGCGTTTCGGCACCGAAAGAATGGCGCGCAATACCTCGATCTCCGCGGCCCGCTGGAATCCGGCAGGCTGGCACCGGGCACACGCAGGCCCTGCCGCGTGCGCCTTCCCTCAGACCGCGAAGTCGGTCAGCTTTCGCCCTGAAGCCAGCGCCGCCTTGAGCCATTTAGGCTGAAGGCCGCGGCCACTCCAGGCATCGCCGGTGGCTGTGTTCCGGTACTTTGCGGCCACCTTGTTTCCGCTGCCTTTGGCCGGCTTGGGTTTGGCGCCGGCCTTTGTGCCGAGGTCGGCGAGCGTCAGGCCATGTTCGGACATCAGTTCCCGAACCTTGGCCACGGCGTCGGTGCGCTGCTGGTGTTGGGTCGATTCGATTTGGCGGTCGAGGGCTTCCCGCTGGGCGATAAGATCTTTGAGCGATGCCATGCTGTTTCCTTGCAAGATGTGAACCGGGGCGAGAAAATCGCCAAGCATATTCTATTCAAGAAAACCGGGGCTGAACCCAACCGGGTCGGGCTCCCACAATATTCAAATAATTCAGGCCGGCAGCCGCCCCTGGATCGAATCAAATCAGGTGCTCGGCGGAACGTAACCTGCAGGCTGTTCGGCCCCGCCGCCGAAGAAGAAATTCTCCATCTGTCGTGCCAGATACTGACGAGCCCGCTG
>JAYVDE010000051.1:0-7901 GCA_043749575.1 Burkholderiaceae bacterium
CGGCGCGCCGAAGGCGTCTTCGGCTTGCGGCGAGGTGCCGGCGCGGCGCAGCACCACGTTGCCGGGCTCGACGAAAGCGATGTAGTCGTCGCTCTCGGCGGCGTGTTTGGGCCAGTTGCCCAGCAGGCCGCCCTGGCCCAGCGGCTTGGCCATCATCTCGTGGCCCAGCCGCACGAACTCGTCGATGTAGAACTGGTAGTTGGTGAACAGCAGGAAGTTCTGAAAGTGCTCAGGCGAGGTGCCGGTGTAGTGGCGCATGCGCTGCAGCGAGTAATCCACCCGCGGCGCGGTGAACAGCGCCAGCGGCTGCGGTTCACGCGGGCCGGGCTCGTGGGTGCCGTTGGCGATGCCGTCGTCCATCGCCGCCAGGTCGGGCAGGTCGAACACGTCGCGCATCAACAGGCGGCGCTCGGCGCTCATCGTGCCCTCGACGTGCTCGTGCTGGGCGAACGAGAAGTGGATCGGAATCGGCTGGCGGCTCATGCCGACCTCGATCGCGCCGCCATGGTTGCGCAGCAGCAGCTCGAACTGCTCGCGGAAGTAGTTGGCGAACAGGTCGGGTCGGGTCAACGTGGTCTCGTAGACGCCCGGCCCGGCGACGAAGCCATAGCTCAGCCGCGAATCGGCGCGCGCCACCGTGTTGGTGCGCACCCGCACAAAGGGGTAGCAGGCCCGGATGCGGCCGCTGGGCGTGCTGCCGGCCACAAAATCCTGCAGGCTCTGGCGCAGGTGGGCGATGCCGCTGTTGTAGATCGTGGCGGCATGGGCCAGCGCGGCGTCAGCGTCGGTGAAACTCTGGGTGACGATCAAGGTGGGGCTTGTCATGACCGATTGTCGCCGCGTGCTGGCGGCGCCTGGATGACAGGCGGATTGCCGATACTGGGCGTCACCACACTGACCTGAAGGTTCACCATGCAACGCGGCGTTCTGATTCCCGTGCTGTGGGCGCTGCTGGCGGCGGCCGGGTCGGCGCCGCTGTGGGCACAGGATGCCCAGCGCCTTGCCGTGGCGCCGCTGGGTGCCGGCAGCCACAGCTTCTATTTGAGCCACGGTGGCATCAAGCGCCAGTACCTGGTGCACGTGCCCACCCGTTATGACCCGGCCAGCCCGACCCCGCTGGTGCTGGCCTTGCACGGCGGCGGCGGGCACGCGGCCTACATGGCCGACGACGAGAAGTACGGCCTCGGCAAAAAGGCAGACCAGGCGGGCTTCATCATCGTATTCCCGAACGGTTACAGCCAGCGGCCGGGCGGCCGATTTGCCACCTGGAACGCCGGCGCTTGTTGCGGTGATGCGCGCGACCGGCAGATCGATGACGCCGGCTTCTTGCGCGCCGTGGTGGCCGCCGTCAAGGCGCAGGTCAACGTCGATCCGGCGCGTGTGTTTGCCGCCGGCATGTCCAACGGCGGCATGATGAGCCACCGCCTGGCCTGCGAGGCGCCCGACCTGTTCCGCGCCGTGGCTGCCGTGGCGGGCACCGACGCGACAAGCACCTGTCAGCCGGCCAGGCCCGTGTCGGTGCTGCACATCCACGCCCGCGACGACACGCATGTGTTGTTCAACGGCGGCGCCGGCCCGAACGCCTTCCGCGACCCCGCCAAGGTGATGGACTTCGTGGCCGTGCCGGAGACGATCTCGCGTTGGGTCAAACGCAACCAGTGCCAGCCGACGCCCCAGCGAAGCGCGGCGCGACCGGGCGCCTACTGCGACACCTACGCCGCTTGTGCCGGCGGGGTGACCGTGCGGCTGTGCGTCACCGAACAGGGTGGCCATTCGTGGCCGGGCGCGGGCACTGTTCGGCGAGGCAAGGCGGCAGCGGCCACCGCGCTCGATGCCAATGACGTCATCTGGGATTTCTTCAGCACCAGCACCAGCACCAGCACCAGCACCAGCACCAGCACCAGCACCAGCACCAGCGCGACACGTTGACGGCGCCGGGCGGCCGGCATCGATGGCCAGGTGCACCGCGGCGACAGGCGTCGAACTGGCACGGGATTGCGGTTCACCTCCACCACTGCCTGTCACCGGCGCGACCTTAGGCTAGGCAGCAGATCGGCCACGAGCCCGTGGAGCGCGTTTTAGCGGCGATCTCGACAGTTTGCCGTGCTGCATCCGGCCCCGCCCCCGTCGATCAAGGTCGCCACCATGCTCCAAGGATTGCTCCGCACGCTGGCGGCCGTTTTGGCGATGTCCGGCCCACCCAGCCAGGCTGCTGCGCTGACCGCGACCGAGTCGACCTGGCTGGCGGCGGCCGCGCCGGTGCTGGCCTTCGCCCGGGCGCAGCGGCTGCCTTTGTCGATCACGGTGCAAGCGCAGGACACGCCCGGGCAGACGCCGATCGGCCTGGCGTTCATCGACGGTCGTTGTGTGCTGGTGCTGTCGATGCGCGGCAACCCCGAAGCGCAGGCCATGGTCCAGCGGATCGCAGCGGGTTTGCTCAACCCGGTCATCGAGGCCATCGTCGCGCACGAACTGGGCCATTGCTGGCGCCACTTGCAGCAGGCCTGGGGAAGCCTGCCGTCCGGTCTGGTGGAAATAAACGGGTTCAGCCAGGTGAGCGACGCGGACGCCGTTCTGCTCAAGGACATGTGGCGAAGCCGGCGTGAAGAAGGTTTTGCCGATCTCGTGGGCCTGGCCTGGACCCTGCAGCGCAACCCGTCACGCTACGACGAGGTCCACGCCTGGCACGTCAGCGAACGTGCCGATCAAGCCGTGCCCACCGCGCCGCACGACACCCGGGTCTGGCTCAGGCTGGCCAAAGACAAGGCGGCGTTCATGCCAGTGGGCTCGATATTCGAGCAGGTCGTGCCGCTGTGGCAGGCCGGCCTGCTCGAAGGTTTCTGACACTTTCAACCGGCTTTGCCCTCGCGCGTGAAGCCAAGTACCCGATGACGATTTTCAAGAAATTTCTCCAACGCGCCCGCGCCCAGCCCCGTGTTGTCATCGCCGTGCTGGCCGCGGTGTCGCTGCTGGCCGGCCTGTGGGCGCTGTACAGCCAGGCGCTGCACGAGAGCAACGCGCGCAAGAGCCCGGAAGCCCGGCAGTTCGAGCTGTCGCCGGACGACTGGCTGGACCACGACCGTCCGGTCTCGCAATTCCGCCGGGCACTCGACGCCGGCAGTCTCGCGGCGGTGGGTCTGGTCGCCGCCCAGCCCGGGCTGTTGCTGTACACGCTGAAAAGCGGTGACAAAGCCAGTGCAACGGTGCCGGGCTGCAGCGCGCAAAGCTGCGCCGGTACCGTGCTGGACCGGCTGGGCGACAAGAGTGCCGAGGCCGGTTTTGCGCTGGTCAGCGTCCAGGTCGACCCACGTACTGGCAGCCGCCGCGTGCTGGACCTGGCCGACAAGCTGCTGTCGCCCCTGCTGCTGCTGGGCACACTCGTCGCGGCGCTGTTCATGGTCAGCAAGCTGCAGACCGGCATGGGCGGCGCCGTCTCCAAGCTGTCGGCACGGCCGCAGACGCAGTTTGCCGATGTCATCGGCAGCGACGAGGCCAAGGCCGGATTGAAGCGGGTCAATGCCTTCATGCACGACCCGGCGCAGTACGCGAGGCTGGGTGCGTCGGCGCCGCGCGGCGTGCTGTTGGTGGGCCCGCCCGGCACCGGCAAGACCTTGCTCGCCAAGGCCTTGGCGGGCGAGAGCAAGGCCAACTTCATCGCCGTCGACGGCTCTTATTTCACCGCCATGTTCTATGGTGCCGGCGTCAGCAAGGTCAAGGAGTTGTTCAAGCTGGCGCGCAAAAACGCACCCTGCGTGCTGTTCATCGACGAGGTCGACGGCATCGGCAAACGCAGCCAGGGTGGGCAGGGCGGTGGTGCAGAGTCGGAGCTGAACCGCATCATCAACCGGGTGCTGGTCGAGATGGACGGTTTCGAGAGCCTGGACAACGTGGTCGTCGTGGCCGCCACCAACCACGAGGACAACGTCGACCCGGCGATGCGCCGGCCCGGGCGCTTCGACCTGCTGGTGCGCCTGGCACTGCCGACCTTGCCGCAGCGCCAACAGCTGTTCGATCTCTACATCGCCAAGCTGCGGCATGACGGCACGGCCGACACGGCCAAGCTGGCGCGCATGACCGCGGGCCTGACGCCAGCCGAGATTGCCAACACCGTCAACAAGGCCGCCTCCAATGCGGCTGAAGCCGGAGCGCAGAGCGTGTCGTCCGAGCACTTGCTGCGCGCCATCGAGGCCCACCAGCTCGGCGGCGAGGTGTCGGCCATCAAGTCGCTGCTCAGCGACAGCACCCGCGAGCGCCTGGCCTACCACGAGGCCGGCCATGCCTTGGTGGGCCACTGGCTGCAGATCGGGGCGGTGGAGCGGGTGAGCATCGAGCCGCGTGGTCAGGCCCTGGGCGTGACCTACATCAGCCGCGACAGCGAAGACCCGCTCTACGTGCACGCTGAACTCAGCAACCGCCTGGCGATGATGCTGGGTGGGCGCGAGGCCGAACTGCTGGTCAAAGGCCGCGTGTCCAGCGGCGCCTCGGACGACTTGAAGCGCGCCTCGGAACTGGCCATCAACATGGTCGGCTCACTGGGCTTCTCCAAGACCTTCGGCCTGCTGAGCGTGGCTGGCGTGCCCAAGGACCTGTTGGGCCCCGACATCCAGGGGGCGGTGTTGAAAGAAGCGCGCGCGATGCTGGATCAGGCGCAGGCCCAATGCCAGCAATTGCTGAGGTCGCGCCGCTGGCAACTCGATGCCCTGGCGCAGGCCTTGCTGCAGCGTGAGGTGCTCGATGGCGACGAGCTGAAGGGGCTGCTCGCCGTTGTTGATGGGCCACTTGCCTGCGTCGAGAGCCTGGCCTGAGCAAGCGCCGGCGCTGCGCCCCGGGTTCATCGCTCGCTCGTCGAACCTGAGCCGTGTGGCCGGTCGGACCGAGCACGGTGGGCCAACTGACGCGGGCCGTTCGCCAACGCACAGAGCCGCTGGCCGACAAGCCCTAGATTGATCGAGCGGGGTCATGCCGATCTGCACCGGCAGCTACGCGCCATTCAACCCGTCTCGTCAAAGGACAGCCATCGTGAACCGAATCGTCTGGCTCGTCGGCGCCGTTGTCATCATCTTGTTCGTGCTGGGTTTTTTCGGTCTGCGCTGAGGGATCGACCGCCGCGCCGCGCAAGACCGTCACTGGCACGGCTGCGCTGCAACCCAGCGAACGCTGCTTGGCCGACTGACGCGACCATCGCGTCGGTTCATGCTCGCCGGCACTGCAAGCTCATCGAGGGACTCGCCATGACCTGCGAACGATTCGCCCACCTTGAATCTCCCGATCCTTCGAACGACGAAGTTGACGAGTACCTGCGTCAGGTTGAAGGCTGTGTCGATGTTTCCCGGGGTGCTGGTTTTCCGGCCCTGCCGCCGAACAAGCATTTTCGCGAAGACGCCAAGCCGAGCGCGGTGGCGCCGATCAGTCTCGCGTATTGATTGCCACCACCAGGGTCTGCGCAGACCTCGCCGTCATGCTCAGGAATCCAACGGACAGGCTGAGCGCGACACCCGGCGCCGCAATGCCTCGCCGCCCCAGTTGCAGGCCGCGGTCTTGGCCGCACTGCGCTGGGCGTTGATGGCGGCAGGCCAGAGGCGCTGACCGGGACCTTGAGCGAATCCTGCCTGCCAGGGATGGATGCCTATGCACAGGACCACGCACACTGCCCGTAGCGCGCGCCAGAACGCATCGCAAACTGACCGCTACACGCTTGCAGCTCGGCCATGCGCGGCGGGTACTGGCGGGGCTGAACCTGCAGCTGCAGGAAGCGAAGGCGCAATTGATCGCCGACGGTTTGAGCGGGCAGTTGCGCGATGCGAACGAGCAATTGGTGGTCTCTGCGTTGAAGGCCCATGCTGCGGCTGAGCTGGCAGAACGCGCTCGCATGAATGAGGTGACTTCAGCCGAGATCAGAGCGCGCAGGGAACTGCGCGCCAAGACGGCGCTGGCCGCGATGAATGTCGACTTGGAAGATCGCGTCGCCAAGCGGACACGGGAGCTGGTGACGGCACGCGACGACGCCCTTGCCGCCGCACGCACCAAGGAAGCGTTTTTGTCCAACATGAGCCACGAGATCCGCACGCCCATGAACGGCATGCTGGGGGCCATGGACCTGCTGTCCAAGACGCCATTACAGCCCGTGCAAGCGCACTACATCGAGGTGGCGACGGCATCCGGCGAGGCCTTGCTCGCGATCCTCAACGAGGCGCTCGATTTCGCCAAGATCGGCTCGAACATGCTCCATCTCGATCACACCGAGATCGACGTCAACGCTAAGGCAACGCTGAACAAGTCCCTCCCGGCGCGGTCATCCCTGCTTTGGGCGGTCTGCGGCGTTGCAAATCCTCGCCATAGCTGGGCTATGGCGAGGATTTGCGCCTTGCAGCCCACCCCAAACCAGGGCGCCCACACTCGCGAGGACTTGTTCAGCATTGCCTTAGCCGCACTGCCCCACAAAGCCGCAAGCGGTGCAGAACTCGCAGCCGTCCTTGTGGATCAGCGTGTGGTTGCCGCACTCGGGGCAGGGCTTGCCGGCCATGGTGCCGGGGCCGGCCGACAGCTCGGCCGCTACCGGCTGGCCGGGCGCCACCATGTCCGCCGGCTTGGCCAGCGGCGAAGCCAGGATGCCCATCTCGTTGAGCGGAAAGCCGTGTTCGTCGAGCACGCCCAGCATCGCGTAGCGGTGGATCACCAGCCGCGCGATGTAGGCCACGGTGCTGGGCCAGGTCTGCTGGCGGCGCTCGCCGGGCACCGGCGCCATGAAGTGCCCCAGCGGCTCGCCCACGTTCAGCAGCTTGCGCAGCTTCATGCCGATCCAGGCCGGGTCCATCACCCGCATGTCGAGTGACAACAACCTGGCCAGGCCATCCAGTGCGCGCGGGTAGTTGCCCGAAAATCCGATCGCACAAGGCCGCGTGACATAGGCGGCCGCCTGGCCGGCCTGCCGGTTGAAGCCGCCGCCGTCGGGGCCTGGCAGCGCCACCTCTTTCAGCGTGACGGTGAAGGATTCACCGGTGCCGTGGTTGTCGACATCGACCGCCCAGGCCAGCGTGCCGGCGGTGCCGGTGCGCGGCTCGTCGCGGCTGAACATGGCATCCAGCACCGGGGTAGGGCCGCCCTCTTGCAGCGCGCCGAGTTGCTCGCAGCGCCAGCGGATGACGGCCGCCGTGGCCGCCACCACGCCGGGGAACAGCCGCTTCTCGCCGCTGGGCGGGAAGGGCATCTCGAAGGCGCGCTCTTCGCTGACGGTGGCCAGCGCGTCGAGCTTCAGGCGCAGCCAGGCGGCGTCATGGGTGCGCATGTCCATCGACAGCGTTTTGGCCATCGCGCCGATGCCGCGCGGCTGTTCGGCGCCGTTGACCCAGACCTCGAACGGCAGGTTCTGCGCGAACAGGCCCAGGCCCGGGCCGGCCTCGGCCGGCAGTTCACCGACGAACAGCGAGAAGTCGCCATGCGGGTGCTGGATCAAGTAGCTCCAGGCCGGGTTGCCGCCGGGCAGCTCGGGCCGGCTGGGCCAGCGCAGGGACGCCAGCACCGGCGCCGGCAGGCGGTCGAGCCGCAGGCGCTGGTTGGTGCCGTCGGCCAGCAAGGTGGTGGCCGGCAGCGGCGCCGGCTGCAGCACGACGGCCGGCGCCGCTTCAGATACGGTAGCGGCGTGCGCCGCTGCCGGCGCCATCGCGGTGGGCGCCGGGTCGACACTGAGCACCGAGCCCAGCACCGCGTTGGGCCGGTAGGTGGCCAGGCCCTTCAGGCCTGACCGCCAGGCCTGCAGGTACAGCCCCTGGAAGTCTTCGTAGGGGTAGTCGGCCGGCACGTTGACGGTCTTGCTGATCGAGGTGTCGATGTAGGGCGCCACGGCGGCCACCATCGCCGCATGGGCCTCGGCGCTCATCTCCAGCGCAGTGACGAAGGCGTCG
>JAYVDE010000052.1:0-2857 GCA_043749575.1 Burkholderiaceae bacterium
TACCGCGCTTGATGATGCTGAAGCCGCGCTGGTGGCGCGTGGCGTGCTGATGCCAGGCGACACCTACGCCATCACTTGCGGCGAGCCGATGGGCTACCCTGGTGGCACCAACATGCTCAAGGTCTGCCGGGTGGCTTGAGGCCGGGTGACTTGGGGCCAGCGGCTGAGCGCCAGGCCCAGCCCGGCCAGCGCCAGCAGCGACCACACCGAGGGCTCGGGCAGCGTGTTGCCGGGGCCCGCGTTCTCTCTGCAAGCATGGGACAGGGTGTTGTTGTTCATCGTCACTGCCGCGTTCAGCGCAATCGCCCGGCCGCACGCGATGCTGGCACCGGCATTCAAGGTGATGCTCTGGCCGGTCAACAAGCTGCCGGCAAAAGCCGACCCGGCGCCCAGCGTGGCAGAGCTGCCCACCTGCCAGAACACGCCGGCGCCGTCGCCACCGTTCAGGAAGCTGACGACGGAACTGCTGGCGGTTGTCAGCTCACTCATGATTTTGAAGATGAACGCCGCATCAGCCTGGTGCTGGTAGTCCAGCAGCAAGGTGCCGGTCAGCTGTGCAGCTGCGGCAAAGCCGTAGACACCCGGCGACAGGGTCAGGCCGCCGAGGTCCTGCCCTGTCAGATCGTGGCTGACTGGCCGCCCGGCCAGCACGTTGTACGCCGTCAAGGCGTCAAGTTGCGCTTGCTGCGCAACGGCATCGTTCTGGTGCAGCACGCCCCCCAGGATGACCGTGCCTGCGCCAGTGATGCTGCTGCCGGGGTAGGTGCCCAGGTCACCCCAGAGTGTGGTGGCACCGGTGTTGCTGACTGATGAGGCGCCTAGCACCGCGAAGGATTGAGCCGTACCCAGCAAAGGCATTGCCTCAACCGGTGCGGCGCCCAGGATCGCCGCCAGCGCCGATGCGGTGGCGCCCTGAAGAAAGTGGCTTTTTGACATGGGGGAACCCGACTTCAGCAGCGGGCACTTGCATCGCAGCGCGGATGCTGCCAGGGGATCCTGCAGCCCTCTCCTGTCAGGAGATAGGTGATTGGCGCTGCCAGGCTTTTGCAGTGTCTGTGCGCCAGCGTACACGGTGTGCACCGCGTCGTATCGAACCGTAACAGACCTTCTACGGTTGTCGTTGCGGCGGGTGCCGGATCATGCGCCCGTCGAAGCCGCCACCATTTCGGCCACCCGAGGTGCCATGTTGAGCGGCACCAACTGCACGCCCGGGTGCCTGGCGCCAAACACACGGAACAACTCGTCGGCAAAGGCAGGGCCCACATCGGCCAGGCCCGCAAAGTCCAAATCGGCCCGCTGGAATTCACCCAGCCGCGACACCACGCGCTGGGCTTGGGCGCGTGAGCCCAGGCCTTGTTGCGGCGCGGTGATCAACGCCAAAGGCACGACGGTGCGCTCGAAGCCGTAGCCCGCGCCGTCCAAGCTGTAGCGGCGCAGCACGGTGTCGAGCGTGCGCTCTGTGTCGAGGCAGATGGCCACGTAGACCGAGCTGCCGCAGCGACACGCCGGCCGGGCGCGTTGCCATTGCTCGCGCTGCCAATCCCGTTGTTGAAAGGCCGCGTTGTTGGCATGCAGGTCAAACACATCGGCCAGCTTGGCGGTGTAGAACAAGCCGCGTCCGGAGTGCCGGTCGGGCTGGCTGCTGAGCTTGCCCTTGGCCAATTCGAGCATCGCCAGGGCCGGGTCATGGATACCAAAGGCTTTGCCGATGACATCAAAGATGCCCCGGCCATCGTCGCTGACCAGCAGTTGGAGTTGCATCGGCGTCTGCCGCATGGACACGGTGACGCTGCCGCCTCCACTGTGCTCGATTGCGTTGTTGAGCAACTCGGTGAAGGCATGCTGGGCCATGCTGGCCACGGCGTCCGGCAGCTTGAAATTGGGCGCAAAGTCGTGGGCCCAGGGCTGGTCTTCCTGCAGCCCTTGCAATGCGTAACGGCGCACCACCTGACGCATCAAGCCGGGCTCATGCCGAGGGCGGTTGCGGCTGCCTGCCTGGTGCAGCCAGTTCAGCGCGACCAGTTTTTGCAGCAGGGCCCGGGCACTGGCGCGGCCGGTGCCACGCCGCTCGGCCAGGTGGGCGGCCAGGTCCAGCGGGTGCTGCAATGCGGCTTCGGTGATCCAGTGGGTGACGTCGCTCAGCACGGTGCGGGGCATGGTGCAAGGTCCTTTGGGTGGTGCCGCAGCCTTGGGCGCTGTGGTGGGGTCGCTTCCGACTGCGGTTGCGGGATCAGTGTCGGCGGCGATGGCGCTGGCTGTAGCCTGAAAACAAGGGGCTTTGCCGGCCAGTTCTGGCCTGACCTTGGTGCCCGGGGCTGATCGACCAGCCGGTATTTGTGCCCACCCGAACAGACCGCCGGCAGTGAGGCGTCGATACAATCTTGGCCGGTTACAAGACGGTTTCATCGGCCAGTTGCCAGCGGCGGCATCCTCGAGCAGCTGGCCTGCAGCCCGTCAAACCCTTCAACTCACTCTCACTCAAGCAGGACCTCCCATGCCACTCGTCTCGATGCGCCAACTGCTGGACCATGCCGCCGAAAACGCCTACGGGATACCGGCCTTCAACGTCAACAACCTCGAACAAGTGCAGGCCGTGATGTCGGCTGCCGCCGAGGTGGACGCCCCGGTGATCCTGCAAGCCAGTGCTGGCGCCCGCAAATATGCAGGCGAGGCGTTCATCAAGCACCTGATCCAGGCCGCTATCGAGACCTGGCCCAACGTGCCGCTGGTGATGCACCAGGACCACGGCCAGAGCCCGGCGGTCTGCCAGGGCGCGATCGACCTGGGCTTAGCTCGGTGATGATGGACGGCTCCCTGGCCGCCGACGGCAAGACCATCGCCAGCTATGACTACAACG
>JAYVDE010000053.1:0-2852 GCA_043749575.1 Burkholderiaceae bacterium
TCGATGACTGACCCGGTGCACTGACCCGTGCCGCGCTATTCCTACACCGGCCGTGCCGCCAGCGGCGCTGTCAGCGGCGAGCTTGACGGCGCCGATGCCAGCGCAGTGGCCGCGCAGCTGCAATCACGCGGCGTCACGCCGCTGCAAATCACGGCCCAGCGCGGCGCCGCGGCCAGGCCCGCCAAGGGCGCCGCCAGCAACGCGCTGAGCTTGCCCGGCTGGTTCGAGCCCCAGCTGCAGCCGGCCGACCTGATGCTGTTCAGCCGCCAGCTGCACACCCTGCTGCGCGCCGGCGTGCCCATCCTGCGGGCGCTGGCCGGGCTGCAGGAATCGGCCGTCAACCAGAAGATGAAGCAGACGCTGGCCAACGTGCGGCGCAGCTTGGAGTCGGGTATCGAGCTGTCGATGTGCTTCGCCCAGCAGGGCGGCGTGTTCGACAACTTCTATGTCTCGATGGTGCGGGTGGGCGAGATGACCGGGCAGCTCGACGCGGTGTTCATGCGCCTGTTCAAGCACCTGGAGTTCGAGGGCTTCATGCACCAGCAGGTGAAGGCGGCCGTGCGCTATCCGACCTTCGTGATCATCGCGATGGCGATGGCGGTGGGCGTGATCAACACCTTGGTGGTGCCGGCCTTCGCAAACGTGTTCAAGAGCTTCAATGCCGAATTGCCGCTGGCCACCCGGCTGCTGGTGGCCAGCAGCGAGTTCACGCTGAACTACGGCTGGCTGGTCGGGCTGCTGGGGGTGGCCGGGTTTTTCGTGCTGCGGCACTGGAAGGCCCAGCCCGCCGGCCGCCGCACCTGGGACCGGCTGAAGCTGCGCGCGCCGCTGGCTGGGCCGATCGTGCAGAAAGCCACGCTGTCGCGGTTTGCGCGCAGCTTCTCGCTGGCGCTGAAGAGCGGCGTGCCGATCGAGCAAGCGCTGTCGGTGGTGGCCCAGACCGTGGACAACGCCCACATCGCGCGAAAGATCGAAGGCATGCGCGAGGCAGTGGAGCGTGGCGACACCATCCTGCGCTCGGCCATCGCCTCGGGCGTGTTCACCCCGGTGGTGCTGCAGATGATCGCCGTGGGCGAGGAGACCGGCGCGATCGACGAGCTGATGGAAGAGATCGCCGAGCTCTACACCAACGAGGTGCAGTACGAGCTGAAAACGCTGTCGCAGCAGATCGAGCCGATCCTGATCATCTTCCTGGGCGCCCTGGTGTTGCTGCTGGCGCTGGGCGTATTTCTCCCTTTGTGGGATCTCGGTCGGGTGTCGCTCAAGAAATGACCCGACTCAACCGATACCCGTTTTATCCCCAAAGCACCCGTGCAAAGGGTGCGCCCCGTCCTTTCAACCCCCGTCCTCATCCTGGAGTAGTGACATGAGAAAACGCGAACTTGGTTTCACGATGATCGAACTGATCGTGGTGATCGTGATCCTCGGTATCCTGGCCGCTACCGCGCTGCCGAAGTTCATCGACCTGAACAGCGACGCCAAAAGCGCAGCGCTGAAGGGCGTGGCCGGTGCCTCCGCCAGCGCGATGACCATCAACTACAGCGGCTGCGCCGTGACGCAGCACGCCGCCACCGCCGGCAAGTGCGTCAAGGTGGCCAACTGCAGCACGCTGGGCAGCATCCTGCAAGGCGGCATCCCTGCCGGCTACACCGTGGCCGCTGGCGCACTGGGCACCGGCAGCGCCGGCAGCAACGGCGTTGAGGCCACCTGCACCATCACCCAGACCGACGGCAGCGCCACCGCCACGTTCACCGGCATCTCGGCCGGCAACTGACACCTTGCCACCCTGCGGGCCGCAACCCGCTCGGCACGCAAGTACGCAGACCGGCGCAACGGGCCAACGACATGAATGCCGCAGCAATGAACCGCGCCACGGCCTGCCGCCAAACCCGCCACTGGCGCCTGGCGGCGCTGGGCTTGGCGCTCTGGCTGCTGCTGTGGCTGCCCTTGCCTGCCCAGGCGCAGGCTTGCTCACCGTACCTGGGCCAGGCCAAGCTCAACGAGGTGCGCGTCGGCAATAGCAACCGCACGGACTCAAAAAACCAGGTCGAGATCTACAACAGCGGCAACGTGGCGCAATCGGTCTGGAGCACCTGGCAGTTGGTGGTGTACTACCGGCAGCCAGGCAATTCGGCGGTCAAAAAGGGCGGTTACTACCTGTCCACCAACACCAACAGCGCCGGCCAGTTCATCTTCAACAACGCAAACAAGGCGCTGTACCTGCGCAACCGGAACACCTACCAGGTCGATATCGCCCTGGTCGATTCATATGGCGATTTCATCGACTATCTCGCCATCGAAGGCCAGATACAGAGCCTGCCGGCCTGCCTGGGCACGCCTGCGGTGGTGAATACCACGTCGTCCGGCGATGCCTCGGGCAACATCTCGCGCCTGCCGAACGGTGGGTCGTGGCCTGCGGCGGTGACCACCACTACCGCGCACACCATTGGCGTCAGCAATGTCTGCACGGCGGGCGGCAGTGACCTGACGGTGTCCAACAGCGCTGACATCAGCAGGCCCGTGGTCAACTTTACCGTCGTCACCTACACCGTCACGGTGACCAACAAAAGCTGCAGCAACACCGTCAACAGCATCGTCCTCAACGTTGCCAACTTTTCGACCAGCCAGTTCTCAGGCGTGTCGCGCAGCCAAACCCAAGGCAGCAACTCGCAAGGCACCAGCGCCGTAACCTGGACTGTGGGCAGCCTGACACCCGGCAGCACGGCCACCCTCACGCTGTCGGGCAAGCCGCGAAATTTGGGCCCCTTGCTCACCACCGCCAGCGTGGCGGGCCCACTCAGCGGGCTGATCAACCCCGCTGACGACAGCGCCGACGAGACCATCAATGTGCT